>JBIKOQ010000330.1:0-3025 GCA_044357955.1 Burkholderiaceae bacterium
CCATGGCGACTTGCAACAAACCTTGTGTAGCGTACTCGACATCGACGATCGCATCGCTCAAGGCACCCACATAACCTGACCACTCCTGACCCACCGTCAAGGGCGTTGCATCCTCAAGGTGTGTACGACCGATCTTGACAATAGTGGCCCATTGCTTTGACTTAGCATCGAGTGCATCGCGCAAACGCTTGAGTGCGGGGATGGTTTTTTCCGTTGCCATCTTGTAGGCCGCGATATGCATCGCAGTTGGAAACGTGTCGTTACTCGATTGACCCATGTTGACATGGTCGTTGGGGTGAATGGGCTCTTGCGCACCTAGCGTGCCACCGACCAATTGAATGCAACGGTTCGAAATCACTTCGTTGAGATTCATGTTGGACTGTGTGCCCGAGCCTGTTTGCCACACATACAAAGGAAACTCAGCGTCCAGTTGACCACTGATGACTTCATCGGCCACCTTTTGAATGAGCTGACCTTTCCAAGCTGGTAAACGCCCTGCTTTCGTGTTGACGATCGCTGCAGCTTTTTTAACAAAGCCATAAGCGTGATAGACCTCTTTGGGCATCTTGTCATGACCAATGTTGAAGTGAATCAAGCTACGCTGCGTCTGCGCACCCCAGTAGTGATCGGCTGGCACTTGAACCTTGCCGATGCTATCGAACTCTTGACGCAAACCTGTCGCGGAGATTCCGATGGGTAAATCGAGGATTTTTGGCGTTGATTCTGTAGTCATGGAGATGTCCTGTTCGGGTGACAAGTAAGAGCATCGCAGGTGGTATAAAAATACCAAATGGGAAACGGGTTTTTTACATTTGAGAGTATGACAACAGAATCACAAAGGCTTGTCAATAAAACAAACTCGTAAACTATCGTACACACGCTGTTTCTGGATTAATTAGCTAAAGTTCTCAGATCATAAGGGTGAGTTTGGATCTATTGCACTCAAATCAAGTTCGATCTTTACCATCTGTGGCAAGGAAAAATAACTTGTCTCAGGTTGATCAACCGCTAAGACCACCCCACCATTAGATTGAGCTTGGTCTAATTGACGCACTAAGTCTAACGTTGTCGAACGCCTGGTCAACATCATCGCCGTCACTTCAGAATCAACAGCCAAGCTCGCATGCCAACATCCCGGCATCATGCAAACGCCTTGACCCGGTCGAATCAGCCATGCACCGATCTTGTCGAGATCGGGGGTGTTGGATCCGTCCTGTTTAGTCGGGCACAGCAGTTGTATCAAGGAACTAGAACCAAGAGGTACAACGATCTGCTGTGTGCACCAATGCACCTCAAGACTGGCAACAACAGCATCTGTAGGTCTATAGGCTACCCATAACACCTCTGTCTTACCGCCTTCACCAGGTTCAAAATCATGCACATGCCAAAAGTCGCTGCGCACCGAGCGCCATGATTGTGTATTCGGACAAAGTGATAACGCTATAGGCAGCGCCTTTGCCCAATCGCCTAAAGCCAAGGCGTCTAACTTTCTTACAATGAGGGCATGCATGTAGTTCCAACAAATTTTGTAGGGTCTTAGCGGCTCACGTTGAGCCTCAGCTAAACTTACCAATCGTTTACGCGGGCTGAAGCCGGTAAGTCTTGAGGGCCATATTAGCTTTCTTTATTCACCCATTCAACCCAATCACCTCTATTCAACTCGATGGACTCACGTCAGCTGTACCTGAAGTAAACATGGCATACCAGTCGTATCTTTAAATAAAGGCATATAAATTGTGGACGGCATTTTTTACATCGTCGCTTATCTTTGCTTTGTAGCTTGGTTTAGTTGGCTACCGGTCAAAACAACCTATCGTTATCACCCGCCGTTCTTTAGACGTTGGACGATCTTACTCACTTCCAGCGGTCCACTTCTATCGACTTTGATTTTGATTGGCTTTTTACTTTCAGCTACGTCGGACGAAGCCTATGGCAGCTTTATGGCAACAGGTTTCTTTATGCTAGTGGCGCTCTTGCCGTTTCAAATACTTATTGCAGTCACTGCCTATTTGTTTATCTGTAGCTCACTCAAAGAACGTCAACTCTTGCTCGATCACGAATCTGCCTCCAGCGAAGGCTAAGTACCCTTCTTCATGCAAGCACAATTATTTGAGCGTGATCCTTCACACGTAGCCCACAATCTTCTTAATAAAGATGGTGTTGTGCATTACTACCCCTCCGTCATGAACGCAGAGGAATCCTCAGCAGTATTTACTGCGCTAATGGGCTCACTGAATTGGCGTGTCGATCAGCTCTATATGTTTGGCAAACTCATCACAACAAAAAGAAAAGTTGCATGGGTAGGTGATAAAGGCTGCGCTTATACCTATTCAGGTGTCAAAAAAGAACCCCAACCTTGGACGCCCGAATTACTACAAATCAAAAGCAAACTAGAACAAATCGCGCAATGGAAATTTAACTCCTGCTTGCTGAATCTCTATCACGATGGCAGCGAGGCAATGGGCTGGCATAGCGATGATGAGCCCGAACTCGTTCAGACCGCCCCCATCGCATCATTGAGCCTCGGTGCAGCGCGTAAGTTTTCTTTTAAACACAAAACTGACAAAACTAATGCTTCGTTAATCTTGGAAAACGGCAGTGTGCTGCTGATGCATGCACCGACTCAGACTTTCTGGAATCACAGCCTTGTGAAAACGACACGACCGGTCGGTCCTCGCATCAATTTGACGTTTCGAGCGATTCAATAAAAACCGACCGACTGGATCCAGAGATCCGCCTCATAGTCTTTGCCAAAGGCCACAATACCTAAAGAGCGTACCGATGTCGGACTCGGGGTCTCCCACAACATGCTGCCGGACGCCTTAAAGTCTGACCACGGCAATTGGATTGTCTGCCACTCACCGGTGGTATCAAAACCCGCTTGGTAATACTGCCAGGGCAACAAGGTCCAGGACGTGCGGAGATGCACAAAATATCGCTCGCCGTTGCCCTTGACCGTGATCTGCACGCCAGAGGCACTCTGAGATAAAGATTCTTTGAGTGCGGTACGAAACTGAATAAAGCC
>JBIKOQ010000331.1:0-3022 GCA_044357955.1 Burkholderiaceae bacterium
TGTTTACGGGTGCGACAGCGAGCTTAAGGGGTGGGGTAGGCTTCAGTGCCTTTGCGGGTGGTAAAGCGGCATTGCGTGCGCTGGCGCAGAGCATGGCCCGAGAGTTTGGCCCCCAAGGCTTGCATATTGCCCATGTCGTAGTGGACGGTGTGATTGATTCAGAGCGAGTTCGTCAAGCGCAGCCAGAGCGTGTGGCGGCCCTGGGTCATGAGGGCTTGCTTGAACCAGACAGTATCGCTCGCGCTTATTTATGGCTGCACGAACAAACCCCCGACGCATGGACCTTTGAGCTGGATTTACGACCTGGGGTTGAAAAGTGGTAATTTAAAGTGGGAATTTAAGTGATGTGCATGTGGTGTGTTGGCGCCGGTTGAATACTGACCACCTGGAGATGCGGCTAAAAACTTGGACTGGTTTATGCCGTAACTCCGAGACTTTGTCGGTATACAAATGGGCTACATCATCATGTAACTACTAAAGCAAAATTATGATGTTTTCATAATTTCTGAGCCAAGAGCGCGAGGATCACGCGACAGCCATCGACCCGCCTCAACAGTGTCTATAAACTCACTCAACTCACGATTAAAGCGATCTGGCTCTTCGAGATTTAAAGTATGACCAGTTTTGGGCATAATAATTAAACCACTCGTGGGGATTGTTTTTTTCATGAAGATGCCTGGCGCAAGGCAGTGGTCATCTTCGTCTCCAACCATGATTAAAGTGGGCACTGTCATCTTTTTTAGGTCAGCCTCTAAGTCATAGATGGAGGGACGTTCAGCTTGAACGCCACGCATCGTGTTGGCACAACCCATGCTGTCATGCTCACCGAGCTGAATAGCAAACTCTTGCCAACCTCTGGGATCTTTGTTCTGGTATTGAACCCTCGATGCTCCGAGTGAATAGGTTTTAGCGAATGTCTCGCTTCCCAAGGTTTCGAACTGATCGGCAACTTCTAGTGAAAGCTTACGAAAATACTCTTCTGTATGTTTTTCTGCTCCGTATCCTGCACCCGCCACAGTAAGCGATAAAGCGCGTTGTGGAGCAACTAATCCGAAATGCAAGGTAGCAAAGCCTCCCATTGATAGGCCAACAATGTGCGCACGCTCGATTTTTGCTGCATCCATGACAGAAAGAATATCAAGAACAGCTTGTCTTTGAGAATATGCTTTGACCTCTTGCGGGATGTCCGAGGGCTTGAAGCCTCTTGCAGAGAAGGTCATGCAACGATGTCGCCGAGAAAAGCTGCGCATCTGGGGCTCCCAGCTTCGCCAGTCTCCGCCAAACTCGTGAACGAAGACAATAGGTGTGCCAGTGCCTGCTTCTTCGTAGTACAGACGAATATTGTCGGATGTTGTAGCCCAGCTCATATTGAGGCCTCTTAAGTTAAAGTTTTTTATGATTTGACGAGTGATCAGGCAAGATATCCCTTTCAATCAGAACTGAATGCGCTTTCTTTAATGATAGATCCTCTAGACGAGATGCCGCCATCAATCGTGACGATACTTCCTGTGATGTAGGCAGCACGGGGTGAGGCTAAGAAGACCATCAGATCAGCCACCTCCTGTGAGCTCGCTGGACGTCCTCCCGGGTATTTGGCCCGTAGCTCTATGTGACGACTTTCATCGCCCCACAGATCTAAGGCCCGTCGTTTATTGATCTTTATCATTCGATCAGTTTCCACGGGGCCAGGATTGACTCCGACCACACGTACGCCGAAATCTAAGCTCTGTCCACCGAGCGCTTTAGTGAATGCCATCAGCGCAGCATTTCCTGTGCTACCGGCAATGTAGTTCGCATCCCAGTTTTCACCTGAATTTCCAATGTCATTAATGATGACGCCTGAGCGACGAGCTTTCATGCGAGCGTACATCGCGCGGGTGAGGAAGATGTAGCCAAAAAGCTTAAGGTCATATCCACGGCGCCAGTCTTCTTCCGATAGTGACTCGATGGGTCCTGAAGGAACTTCTCCAGCATTGTTGATGACAATATCGACGTTCGGTGCCTTATTAGCTAAGACATTAATATTTTCAGACTGAGATAAATCCAAGGGATAAATATGAACCGTTACCCCATATTTTTGACTCAGATTTTGCTTGGCAGCCTCTAACGCATCCGCTGAGCGTGCCGTCAGATGGAGTTCGCAGCCTTCAGCAGCAAAGGACTCGGCCGTTGCAAGCCCTATACCCTTGGATGCACCTGTAATGAGAACTGACTTACCTCTTAGCTGAAGGTCCATATTATTGTCTCTTTAATGAAATTAGATTTTTTGGCAAAATTATTAACCGCGTGGCACGCCATAACGGCGATTCGCTAGGTTTTCAGCAAGCGCGACAACGCCATAAAGCAACAGTCCGCCGCCGCAAAGAATAACGATCGCTGCCATGGCAACACCTGTTTCTGCGCGCGCGGTCGCAAAGACGATGAGATACCCTAATCCACGTTGTGCAGTGATAAATTCACCAATGATGACACCGATAATCGCCAGTGTCATCGCAACTTTCATCCCGCTAAAGATGTAGGGTAGTGCGCTGGGGAATTTAACGCTTGTAAACGTTTGCCACTCTGTCGCAGTGAGTGACTTACACAGCTTAATCATATTGCGATCCACATTAGAAAAACCTGCTGTCGTGGCAATGACGATTGGGAAAAAGCTAATGAATACTGAAAATGCTAAACGAGACTCTGAGCCGATACCGAGCCAAATGATGAATAGCGGTGCAAGAGCGATTTTTGGGATTAATTGAAAAAATACAAGATTCGGATACAGTGCTTCGCGCGCAAGACGAGAGTAGCTTAGCCAAACTGCAAGTGATATACCGAGTGTGGAGGCAATCAGAAAGCCGGCTGCCGCCTCTAGGACCGTTGGAATAGCATGTCGCAGCAGAATCTCGTGCTGCGCAACAATAATTTCGAGTATTGCTGTAGGTGCGGGAAGAATGACCTGTGGGATATTGCTCACGCGCACAGCGAGTTCCCAGCAACCTAGCACGCCAAGCGCCAGTAGAATCGGTAAGAATATACT
>JBIKOQ010000021.1:0-9983 GCA_044357955.1 Burkholderiaceae bacterium
TAGGCGGGCGACAAACCAGTTCTCAGTATCAATACACATTGATGGCAAACGAGCTCTCTGATCTCAAGGAATGGTTACCGAAAGTGCAGCAAGCCATCGCACAGCTTCCTGAGCTTGTAGATGTAGATACGGATGTAGAAGATCGAGGGCGACAGGTTTCCATTGTGATTGATCGCGATGCCGCACAGCGACTGAATGTGCCGATGGCGAGTATCTCGGCGGTTCTGAACAACTCATTTAGTCAGCGCCAGATTTCGGTCATGTACGGAGAGAGAAATCAGTATCGTGTGGTGATGGGGGTCGCGCCGCGTCATGCTCAAGGCATGGAGTCGTTGAGCGATGTTTATGTGTTGAGTAAAAGTGGTCAGCGCGTACCGTTGTCTGCGTTCGCGAAATTTGAAACGACCAATGCGCCGTTGAGTGTCCGGCACCAAGGTTTGTTGGCTGCCGATACGATTTCCTTCGATTTGGCACCCGGTGTATCGCTCGGACAAGCGAATGCAGCGATTGATCAGGCGGTCGCTGGGATCAATTTGCCAAGCGACAGAATTCAGGCGGGTTTTCAAGGGACCGCTGCGGCTTTGCAAACTGCCCTGGCGAATCAACCTTGGTTGATTTTGGCGGCACTGATGACTATGTATCTGGTGCTAGGCATGCTCTATGAAAGCACCATCCATCCTCTGACGATTTTGTCAACGCTGCCCTCCGCGGGCGTTGGAGCTTTGCTCGCTCTTTTATTGCTCAAGACGGAGTTCAGTCTGATCGCCCTCATCGGGGTGTTTTTGCTGATTGGTATTGTCAAGAAAAACGCCATCATGATGGTCGACTTTGCGCTGGATGCGCAAAGACGGCTTGGACTCTCGCCGCGCGAAGCGATACATCAAGCGTGCTTGACACGTTTTCGGCCGATCTTGATGACGACGTGCGCGGCGATTTTCGGAGCCATGCCTCTTGTGTTTGCGACGGGAGCGGGCGTGGAGTTGCGCCAGCCGCTCGGCATTACGATCCTCGGGGGGTTGCTGGTGAGTCAGCTTCTAACGCTCTACACTACCCCTGTTGTGTATTTGTATTTAGATCGCTTCCGCCTGTGGCTTGCGGCGAGGTCCCCTTCGCGATTGGATACTTCTTCTTCTAGACCTGGATCGACACCTCTATGAAGTCTGGTTTTTTGCGTTGGTATGTTATGCGGTTAAAGCAGATGTGTCGTCTTTTGGGCATTGCGAGTGTGTGCGGCCTCTCTTTACTGGTCGCTGGCTGTATGGTCGGTCCGGATTACGTACGTCCGACGATGGATGTCGGGACGCAGTTTAAGGAAACGCCGGGCTGGAAAGTGGCGCGTCCGGCTGCGAATGAGCCTCGCGGTCCTTGGTGGTCGATGTACAAAGATCCTGTGCTCAGTGACTTGATCACTGAATTGAATATTTCCAATCAAAATATTGCCTTAGCCGAGGCGAGATTCAGGCAGGCTGTCGCGGTGACGCAGGGTGCACGTGCGCCGTTGTTGCCCTCGATTTCAGCGACGGCCAACACGACACGCAGTGGTGGTGGCGTCTCGAGTGGGACGAGTGCCGCGATGACGGGTTATGGTTTGAACGCGCAGGCGAGTTGGCAGCTCGATATTTGGGGCAGTATTCGCCGCAATATCGAAGCGACCGATGCGACTGAACTCGCGTTGGCCGCGGATGTCTCTGGCGCTCGGCTCACGGCACAAACTGCGATGACGCTTGCGTACTTGCAGGTACGTGTGTTGGACGAGCAGCAACGGTTGTTGACGGCGACGGTGACGGCCTATGAGCGGGCACTCAAATTGACACAGAACCGCTATAACGCGGGGATCTCCGGGCAGGGCGATGTGGCGGTCGCAAGCACCCAGCTTGCCAGTACCCGTGCGCAACTCATCGATTTAGAGCAACAGCGGGCCGTCTTTGAGAATGCGGTGGCTGTTTTGCTTGGACGGCCACCCTCGACCTTTGCGATCAAAGCTGAAAAAGTCCCACTCATTCCTCCCGCTGTGCCCGTGGGTTTGCCATCAGAGTTGTTGGAGCGTCGTCCGGACATCGCCGCTGCAGAGCGGCGAACTGCGGCTGCGAACGCGCAGATTGGCGTGGCGACGGCAGCTTGGTTTCCGAGTCTCACGCTTAATGCGAGTGGAGGCTTTCGTAGCAACGATCTCACGCAATGGTTTAGTGCGCCGGGGCAGATTTGGGCTCTGGGCCCACAGCTCGCCGCCTTGATTTTTGATGGGGGTGCAAGGCAAGCGCAAATTAATCAGGCGCGTGCGCAATTCGATGCTCAGGCGGCGACTTATCGTCAGACGGTCTTGACGGCGTTGCAAGAGGTGGAAAATGCGATGGTGCAAATGCGTGTCTTCGAACAAGAAGAAGTCGTGCAAAAGCAGGCGGTTCAGTCTGCTCAACAGTCGTTAAGACTGGCGCGCAATCAGTATGATCAGGGTTTAATTGATTATTTGAGTGTGGCGGTGCTTGAAACTACCGCGCTTAATAATGAGCGTACCTATATCACTCTGGTGGGCAATCGTTTTGCTGCGAGCGTAAGACTCGTTGCTGCGCTGGGTGGGGGCTGGTCCGCACAAGACCTCAAGAGCCTCGATGACTCAGGTAATCCAACCGCGAATCCCAGCAAAGCCGTGCCCACCAACTGATTGGGCGCGGACAAGCGTAGCAGCGGACTGGCCACCTAAAGCAAAAACGGGCAAACCTGCCTGCGCATTGAGTTCGGCGAAACTGTCCCAGCCGATACCGGGATGTCCAGGATGTGACGCGGTCGGGAGTACCGGCCCAAGCACGGCAAAATCAGCATCGAGTGCACGTGCGTGTTCGAGCTCAGCGAGGTTGTGCGTGGAGACGCCCACGCGTTTGTCCTTGTCCAATATCGGCCGGTTTGTCAGGTTTGCGGCATCCTGCGAGCGTAAATGCACACCATCCGCCTCATGCCACCACGCCTCGGGGTGAATGCTGTTGACCAATACGCGCGCGCCCGCAGCATGACAACGGGCAAGCACAGTTTTCAGAGCTTGATGGAGAGCCGCTTGAGCGGGGCCGCCTGGCCAACTAGGCTCACGCCATTGAAAGAGCTTGATGCCTGCCGCAAGTCCTTGAGCGAGCCTGTTTAAAAACTGGGGAAGGTGCTCAGGTGACCCGGCCGACGAAATCGCATAAACGTTCGGGAGTTGTAGCCAGCGCAGCGGCGGGTAGGTTGCTGGTAAAAGTTGGGGGACGTCCTGGGCGGAATCGATGGGTACCCAGCGAAGTAATTGTCCCTCCAAGCTTTGCGGCTCACCTGTCCACTCGGTGACGCGACAAAAGGCGAGTCGAACGGTAGTGGTGGGGTACCTGTGTACGTAGGTCACCCAGGGTGTGGCCTGAGTGACGGTGATGCCGATTTCTTCTTTTAATTCGCGAGTCAGTGCTTGTAAGACAGACTCGCCCGGCTCAAGCTTGCCTCCGGGAAGCTCCCACCAGCCAGGCCAGGGCTTGTCAGCTGGGCGGTTGCCTAAAAGCACCGTGCCATCGGGTCGCAGTAAAACACCGACTGCGACGTCAATGATTTTCTCAGGCATTGCGGGCGGCCCAGTCGCGCGCGAAGTGCCAGGCGACACGACCTGAGCGTGAGCCGCGTTCAAGTGCCCATTGCAGCGCTTCAGTCCGTGACTCTAGGATACGCGCCTCCGAGCATCCTAGAGTGCGGAGCCAGTGATAGACGATGTCCAGGTAGTCGTCCTGGCGGAAGGGGTAAAAGGACAACCACAAGCCAAAACGCTCGGATAAAGAAATTTTTTCCTCGACAGTTTCACCAGGGTGTAGTTCGCCGTCCGCGCCGTGTTTGGTCTGAAGGTTTTCACTCATGTACTCGGGCATGAGGTGGCGACGGTTGGAGGTTGCGTAAATGAGGACATTGTTACCTGTTGAGGCCGCCGAGCCGTCCAGAACAGACTTGAGTGTTTTGTAGCCAGACTCACCTTCTTCGAAGGACAGGTCATCACAAAACACAATGAATTTCTCGGGGCGCTTGGCCACCAGGTCAACAATATCAGCCAGGTCACCTAAGTCAGATTTATCGACCTCAATGAGACGCAGGCCACGATCACCGTAGGCGGCGAGCATGGCTTTGACGAGCGAGCTTTTGCCTGTGCCGCGCGCACCGGTCATGAGGACATTGTTAGCAGGCTTGCCCTCGATAAAATGACGCGTGTTGCGATCGATGACTTCTGTTTGACGCTCAATATGCTGTAGGTCTTTGGTGTGAATGAGCGAAACGTTGGCGATCGCATCGAGCCAGCCATGCGAGGTCCCACGTTTACGCCAGCGATAGGCGCGCGCGTCCCAGTTCGTGGTGGGTGGTGCGGGGGGTAACCAAGCCTCGAGTTGAGTCAGAACACGCGTGGCGCGTGCGAGTAGCTCGGCCATTTCCTGGCCTGTTGTTTGTATAGGAGCGTTCATTAGGATCTGTAATCTGCGTTGATGCTGACGTATTCATGCGAAAAATCGCAGGTGTACACGGTGTCGGAAATCGTGCCACGGCCGAGAGCGATACGCACGAGGATTTCAGGCTCTTTCATAATGCGTTGGCCATCGGCCTCTTGGTAATCTGGATTGCGTCCGCCTTTGGTGGCAACCAATACCTCACCGAGCCAGAGCTTGACACCGCTGACATCGAGATCCGTGATCCCGGCGTAGCCAATTGCGGCCAGAATACGGCCTAGATTTGGGTCGCTGGCAAAAAAAGCGGTCTTGACCAGTGGTGAATGGGCCACGGCATAGGCGACTTGTAAGGCCTCTTCGGTGGTTTTCGCCTCTTCGACGCGAATGGTCATGAATTTGGTCGCGCCTTCGCCGTCACGCACGATTTTTTGGGCCAGATCGGTGGCGGCGTCTGCCAGCGCGGCTTTGAGTGCTGCGTATTGAGGATGTCCGGTGCTGTCGATGGTCAAGCCACTCTTGCCCGTGGCAATCACAATGAAAGAATCGTTGGTCGAGGTGTCACCGTCAATCGTGATACGGTTAAACGATACATCGGCGAGTTCTTTGGCGAGCTGGTTGAGAAGCGGTTGGGCGATGCCGGCGTCGGTAGCGAGGTAGCTCAGCATGGTCGCCATGTTGGGACGGATCATGCCGGCGCCCTTGCTAATGCCGGTAATGGTGATGCTGTGACCGCCTAGGCTCACGCGCTGAGAGTGGATTTTGGGCTGAGTGTCGGTGGTCATGATGCCGTGTGCAGCGGACACCCAGTTGTTTTCACTCAGATTTTTAAGTGCACCAGGGAGACCCGCCTTGATGCGGTCAACCGGCAGGGGCTCAAGAATGACGCCCGTGGAAAAGGGCAAAATCTGCTTGCTGTCGAGCTGCATGAGCGCTGCGAGTGCTTGACAGGTTTCGTTGGCAGCTTGCATCCCAGGCTCGCCGGTACCAGCATTGGCGTTACCCGTGTTGATGACCAAGGCACGAATCGGGCCTGCGCCGGCTAAATGTTCCTGGCAGACGAGCACGGGGGCAGCGCAAAAACGGTTACGGGTAAAGACGCCTGCAACGGTTGAGCCCGGGCTCAAGCGAAAGACCGTCAAGTCGCGACGGTTTGCCTTGCGGATGCCGGCTTCGGTGACGCCGATTTCAACACCGGGTACGGGATAGACCACGTCATCGGAGGGGATGTGCAAATTAACGGCCATGTTTGATCTGCTAATAAAGAGTTGAGCAAAACATCATTATCACCTGTTTTTCATCCCTCTGAGCGGGTCGGAAGCATTGCGCAAAGGGGCTCACCTGCTACTATTTGCGCTGCAGCAGCACCCCCCTTTTTTGCCCAAAGCAGGGCAACTGATCGCTTAGGAGACTTTTTATGCGTTTGATCAAGCAACTTCTTGCCCTGGCTGCGCTTGTGCCGGGTTTGGCCTTCGCGCAGGCACCGATCAAAGTCGGTATTGCGAATGATTTATCCGGTCCTTTCGCCGCACTCGGCGCGGAGGCACGCGATGGTTTTAATCTCGCGATCAAAGAGTTGGGTGGCAAGCTCGGCGGTAAACCCGCAGAGTTTTTGCAGACGGATATGGGTGGCAATCCTGATCAAGCACGTCAACTGGTCAATCGTTACATCCAACGTGACAAGATTGATTTCTTTACCGGTCCGATCGGATCGAATGTGGCTTTAGCTGTCGGCCCCACCTTGTTTGCCGCAAAGATCCCTTATCTCTCTAATAACCCTGGCCCGAGCCAGTTTGCGGGCGCGCAGTGTAATGACTACTGGTTCGGTGTGTCCTACCAGAACGATGCCTTTCATGAGGCGGCAGGCAAGGTCGCCGCTGACCGTGGTTTTAAAAACATGGTGATCATGGCCCCGGATTATCCGGCTGGCAAGGATGCTCTTAATGGTTTTAAGCGTGGCTACAAAGCACCGGTGGGTCAAGAGGTCTACACCAAGCTTGGTCAGATCGATTATGCGGCTGAGTTGGCGCAACTGCGCGATGCTAAGCCAGAGGCGGTCTATATCTTTTTGCCCGGCGGTATGGGCATTAACTTTATCAAGCAGTTTGTCTCCGCTGGTTTGAACAAGAGCATCAAGATTGTTGGCCCAGGCTTTTCAGGCGATGAAGATGTGATCCGCGCCGTGGGCGAGCCCATGCTTGGCATGTTTAATACGGCCCAGTGGGCCCATGATCTGGACAATGCTCAAAACAAAAAATTTGTCGCAGCCTTCCGCAAGGAGTACAACAATCGCACACCTTCCGTCTATGCGGCACAGGCCTACGACGTGATCATGGCGATCGATGCCGCTGTCAAAGCCACCAATGGCAATGTGGCGGATCGTCCGGCGGTCTTGGCTGCGCTTAAAAAGGCAGACTTCGCTTCGGTGCGCGGTCCGTTCACATACGGCATCAACAACTTCCCCATTCAGCCTTATTACCTACGTGTCATTGAAAAGAACGCACAAGGTCAGATCACCAATAAGTTGGTGGGCAAGGTGTTTGACTCCTATCAGGACGTCTACGTGGGTCAATGCAAGAAATAACATGAGTTCGACGCTGATCGCCGAGCAGTTGCTCAATGGACTGCAATTCGGCCTGATGTTGTTTTTGATCGCAGCGGGCCTGACGTTGGTATTCGGGATCCTTGATATCCTGAATGTCGCGCATGGCTCGCTGTACATGGCAGGCGCTTATGTTGCTGCGCAAACCATGCAGGTCACGCAGTCGTTTGTTGCCGCTGTCGTCATCGCGGCCGTGGTGACGGGACTGGTGGGGCTGGTACTCGAACTTGTCTTGATCAGAAAACTTGTCATCCGCGATCACCTGGCGCAAGTGCTCGGCACGTTCGCGGTGATTTTGATTGCCAATGACGTGATCAAGATGATCTGGGGACCTGCACCGATGATGATGAGCATGCCACCCGCGCTGTCGGGACCTGTTCAACTCACCCCCGATCTGTTGTATCCGGCGTATCGGCTGTTGATCATCGCGGTGGGTTTGGCGGCCGCTCTAGGCCTTTATTTATTTGTGACCCGCACGAGAGCCGGCGTGCTCGTTCGCGCGGGGGCGTCCAACCGACAGATGGCCACCTTGATGGGCGTGCGCGTACCACTGTTGTTTCTGGGGGTCTTTGTGCTGGGTGCGATGCTGGCCGCGCTTGCGGGTGCTTTGCTCGGGCCGGTGACGGCGATTCAGACAGGGATGGGAGAGCAAATTCTGATTTTGGTGCTGGTGTGCATCGTCATCGGCGGGATTGGTTCAATGCGAGGTGCGTTTGTGGGTGCTTTGCTGGTGGGCTTTGTGGACACGGCAGGGCGCGCCTTTTTACCCTCATTATTAAAGCTTTTTTTCTCGCCTGCCGTCGCTTCCAGCGTGGGTCCGACGCTTGCGGCATTATCTATTTATATCCTGATGGCGGTGGTGTTGGTATTCCGACCTTCAGGTTTGTTTCCGGCGCGCGGTTGATGATGCGCAAGTTATTCACTGCGACCAATATGTCTGTGTTGGGCCTTGTGTTGCTATTGGTGTTTCCGCTCATTGCACCTGCGCTCAATCTTGATTTTTATGTTTCGTTTGTCCGACGCGTTTTGATTTTTGCCTTGGCTGCGACGAGTTTGAATTTTATTTTGGGGTATGGGGGCATGGTCGCGCTGGGGCATGCGGCTTTTTTTGGTGCGGGCGCCTACGTCGTCGCGATGCTCTCCGTGCAAGGTATCTCGCAAGCCTTGATTGCTTGGCCCGTCGCGATGTTGGTCGCGGGCGCCTTGGCGCTTGTCATCGGCTTGATCTCCTTGCGAACGCGTGGTGTGTATTTCATCATGATTACGCTGGCATTTGCCCAAATGGTGTTTTATCTGTTTATCTCGCTGCGTCAGTATGGGGGCGAAGATGGCCTTAACTTAAAGGGACCGAGTTTGTTTCCCTGGCTGAATCTAGCGGATGATCGGACGTTTTATTACGTTGTGCTGGTCGTAGTGCTGGCCTGTCTTTGGTGGCTCAATCGTCTCATTAATGCCCGCTTTGGTCAGGCCTTGCAGGGCATTCGAGAAAACGAATCTCGAATGGAGGCTTTGGGTTATCCGGTATTTCGGATTAAGCTGCTGGCCTTCGTCATCGCAGGTGTGATGGCCGGGCTCGCAGGTGCACTGTTAGCCAGTCACAATCAGTTTGTCTCGCCAAGCCTGATGCACTGGACGGCTTCGGCCAATCTCATCATTATGGTGATTGTCGGGGGTATTGGCTTGCGCTATGGCGGACTCGTGGGAGCCGCGGTGATGCTGTGGCTTGAGGAAGTATTGCGCTTGTATACGGACTATTGGCACTTACCTTTGGGTGTCTTGTTGCTTGCGATCGTGTTGTTTGCACCGAGAGGTTTGGCGGGGATGTTTAAACGGAGCGCTGCGCGATGAGTGCCCTTGTTTCAAATGCCAACCCCGTCTTAGAGGCGCAGCAGCTGACCAAACGCTATGGCGCGCTGATCGCGTGCGATCAGGTTTCGCTTTCTTTGTTGCCCGGTGAGATTCATGCCCTGATTGGTCCCAATGGCGCGGGTAAGTCTACGCTGATTCATTTACTGTCAGGTTCAGTGTCTGCTGACAGCGGTCGACTCGCGCTGCAGGGTCATGATGTCACGCGCGCGAGTTTGCACCAGCGGGTGGCCTCGGGTTTGTCGCGTTCTTATCAGATCACCAATATTTTCAAACAGTTCAGTGTGTTTGAAAATTTGTTGCTCGCCATGCAAGCGTGCTCGGGTAGCAGCTTTAGTTTCTGGCGTCCCCGCGCGCAGGATAAGGCCTTGTACGAGGCCGCAGAATCCTTGGCGTGCGATTGTGCGATCGCGCCAGATGTGTGGCATGTTGCTGCCGGAACGTTGCCGCATGGAGAGCAACGCAAACTAGAGTTTGCCTTGGCATTAGCCTCCAAGCCCTCCGTGCTGTTACTTGATGAGCCGATGGCAGGCATGGGGCCGGATGAAACGATTAAGTTGACCGAACTGATTGCCTCAATGCGCGGACGCACTACGATGTTGCTGGTCGAGCACGATATGCAGGCGGTCTTTCGGCTCGCAGATCGCATTTCTGTATTGGTCTATGGCCGCATGATCGCAACCGGCACACCCGAAGAAATCCGTCATCATGCTGGCGTACGAGAAGCCTATCTGGGTGAGGAGCAGGCTTGATGTTGCACGCCCATCATATACAAAGTGGATACGGACAGAGCCAGGTGTTGTTCGATGTCTCGCTTGAGATCCGGCGAGGCGAGGTCGTAGCCTTGTTAGGGCGTAACGGCATGGGTAAAAGTACGCTGGTCCGAACGCTGTTTGGTCAGTTGCCACTGATGGCAGGCACCCTAAGCTTTGAGGGTGAGAGCATTGCGGGTTGGGAGTCTGACCGGATTGCACGCCTAGGTTTGGCGATCGTGCCCGAAGGGCGACAGTGTTTTCCCAATCTAACCGTCCGAGAGCACCTCACGGCTTTTGCCGCGCACCGCAATCCCGAGATCA
>JBIKOQ010000332.1:0-3018 GCA_044357955.1 Burkholderiaceae bacterium
GGAGATACTTGTTTTTTCCCCGCCGACAAGATGCATGTCTTTTCTGTGACGAGTGACGAGCCTGCCCGAGTATTAGTCATGTACGGCCCACCTTATGGTGAGCATCCCGATCGGGTTAGACGATAACGTACTGATCTTTTTTGTAGATGAAAAAAGCCGCCTTTCAATCAAGGCGGCTTTTTTTATTTTGAAACAGTTTATTTTGAAACAGCGCAGTGACCACCGCTTGAAGGCTTACCAGAGCCAGCCGCGATTAAGGGCGGCTCATTACGCAGATCGACTGGGGGGGACACCGCGGTATCCCATACCAGAAACGAAATCAAACACGCCCAAAAAATCGTTTGATACTTCATTGATGAAGGGATCATATTTATCGATCCTTAAAATTGGTAGTGACGGCGAATACGCACGCCGATCAGTGTGCCTGCAAATGCCAGCGGCACCCAGATCCAACCATGCACGCTACCCGTCGAGATCCCGCTGAGCATGGCACCAATATTGCAACCAAACGCCAGACGCGAGCTATAACCCATCAGAAAACCTGCGACTAACCCAACCATCCACTGGGTGGAGGTCAAAGGCTTGCTGTCGGAAGAGGCGCGCGCCGAAATCCAAAGAGCCCCCCCTAAGATACCAATGTTAGTGATGGACGTGATATCCATCAACACCATTTCATTGAGGCGTTGAGCATTACCCGCCTGGCTCCAAAATGCATTCGCTGCAGGATCAAATAAACCCGCAGCATTCACAATCTTTGCTGCCCACAGACCAAAACCATACACCACGCCCCAAGGCTGACCTGCGATGATCAAGTTAAGCGCGGCGAGGATGGACAAGGCAAGTGCACCGATCAGCCATTTACGATCCCACCATGTTTTTCCCTGACCGACCCACAACCTGACCGCCAGGGCCATGATCGCCAAGCCAAGCAAGGTGATCAGGATGGCCTGTGAACTGCCAAATTCTGTTACCAAACCGATGGGCTCGATTTGACCCAATTTGAGCCAATCACCGACTTGTACGGAGCCCAAAAAACTCCCCAGCGCAAAGAGCGGCAAAATACCCATATTGAGCGGGATACCGAGACCCGCCTTGTACAAGGTACCGGATCCGCAACCATCGGCAATCTGCATGGTGAGTCCGAACACAAAGGCACCCACGAGCAAGCTGATACTTGGAGGACCGAGCGCTGCAGTCAACTCGGAATATTGTCCAAGCAAGGTCAGAGAAAACACCGAAGCCAAGGCTAGCAAGACGAGCTGTCCCGTCACGCCTCTTGGGTCTCGCTGCTCGATCAGCTGACGCCACCCCGTCGTAAACCCAAAGCGAGCTCCCGCCAGAGCGGCCCCCATACCGATACCCACCGCAAACAATACGGCTTGTCGGATGGACACTGTCCACGCCAAAAATAAAAAGAACAAAAACAGCAATACACTTAGGGGCAGACGTTTCATATCAGTGTGCGACTAGGATAAAGCTTATTTTTTAGCGAGCCACAACTGGCCATCGATATACAACTGTTTTAAACGGTTTGGCACGTTATCCATAGGGAGCGCACCCTCAGCCTGGGTCCAGTCAACCATGGAGCCCGCATAGAGCTTCACGTTTTTCTGTCCGACTAACTCTGACAAGACAAACCAGTTTGTGGCGGCCCAATGGCCCGTATTGCAAAAGGACACCGTGTCTTGGTCCGTTTTAACCGAAGTCGAAGACACCAGCTTTTTTGCTTCGCCCGCGGAAACAATCGCTGTGCTGTTTGGCTCGAACCACTTGGAGTGCTCAACGTTCACCGCACCTTTTAGCGTGCCAGGCACTTTGGCAGCAGCGTGGCGGGTCGAGCCATCAAAAAAGGCAGCAGGACGCGCGTCAACCAATTGCGCTTTACCTGCGTTGACTTTAGCGACTACCTCTTCACGTGTCGCGATCATGTCCTGATTGATCGTAGGAACAAAAGAACTCGCCGTCACGTTGACAGGCTTGTCATCTAGAGCAAAACCCGCGGCTTGCCAAGCCTTGAGGCCACCATTCAAGACAGAAAGTTGTTGCAGACCTAATACTTTGAGAGTCCAGTAAACGCGGGCGGCCGCACCAAAGTCGGTCTCGTCTTTACCGGAGGACGTCACGATGACATGGGTGTCAGGCTTCAGTCCCAAGCGTTGCACAAGTTTGGTTAAGTTTGCTTGCGAAGGAAGCTCACCTGGGTTGCTCGCAGGACCACGCCATGTGCCATAAGGTGCATTCAAGGCCCCAGGAATATGACCCGCCGCATAGGACTTTGGATCGCGAATATCGAGGATAACCGTATTGGGCGCGCTCAGCCCTGCTTGTACCGCTTGCGCGGATAAAAGAGGTTCGGCTGCAAACGCATGCACAGAGAGCAGTAAACCTAAGAAATATGCAGCTATTTTTTTCATGACTGAAAATGCCTGTGAAAAATGGTTGAGGAGGATATTTTGCGCCTAGGCTCTCCAAAGCTGAAGTACATATTTCCTATCTTTATATAACCAAAAAGAATATAGAGTCAACACAAAACCCTTGCTGACAGCATGCTCTACCAGTCAATCGCCTGCCCTTGATAGTCAATAAAAAAGGCGCCTTGATGCGCCTGATCTACACCCAGCACGTCCAACGCTTGCAACAAACCACTCGCGGACTGCTCAGGGGTCAAGATGCCCTCTTGACCCACAAAGGGCTTGGTGAGATTTGATTGCACCGTACCTGGCTGCAGCGCAGCAATCACGGCAGACGGATTTTTTCGGGCAAACTCAATTGCCGCTGTCTGCAAAAACATATTGAGCGCAGCTTTAGAGGCACGATAACCATACCAGCCCCCTTTTTTATTGTCAGAAATACTGCCCACGCGTGCAGAAAGCTTGGCATAAATCGCGCGTCCCGAGACCAGGCGCGGCAAGAAATGCTTCAATAACAAAGCCGGTCCAATCGCATTGACTTGAAAACTACGCATCAAGTGCGTTGAATCTAACGCACCCAAATGCTTTTCAGGCCCCCTGCCGTCAA
>JBIKOQ010000333.1:0-3008 GCA_044357955.1 Burkholderiaceae bacterium
TCGTTTGTTTTTGATGGCCCGCTCGATTGCGCCTTTAAGATCCTGAGGCTTGGTGACGGTCATGCCATCGGCGCCACAGGCTCTTGCCCACGCAGCGAAGTCTGGGTTGTACTGTTCACCGGATTGGCCTTTGTAAAACGCAGTGCCGATTTCGCGACCATCGAACAAACCATATTGGAGATCGCGAATCGCGCCCCAGGCAAAGTTGTTCCAAACGATCCAGACAACAGGCAGGTTGTATTCAACAGCTGTACAGAGGACATAAGGCGCCATGGTGAAACCGCCATCTCCGACCACGGCCACGCAGGGCCGGTCAGGCGCAGCAAGCTGCGCGCCCAGGACGCCACACACACCAAAGCCCATCGAGGAGTAGCCCCAGCTATTGAGCATGCTTTGTGGTCGCTTGGCACGCCAAAACTGCATAAACCAATTGTGATGCACGCCTGAGTCAAGACATAGGATGGCGTCGTCTGGAAGCATTTGTTGAACAGCACTCACCACAAACTCAGGACGTAAGGGGCTGGTTGAGTCGGTAAAGTGAGGTGCGACAAATGTATTCCATTCGCTTTGCCAGCCTTGGACTTGTTCGCGCCAAGGCGCCCAATTTTTTTCATGGATACTGGTTCTGCTCGAAGCGCCTGCCAGCAACTGCCCCATGAAGGTTTTGGCGTCAGCAATGATGCCAAGTGTGGGTGGATAGTTACGACCCAGCTCTTGCGGGTCGATATCAATGTGAATCAACTTCGTCGTCGGGAAATTCCAGGAATAGCCTGGAATCCAAGTCGAAGAGGAGCGATCGTCAAAGCGCGTGCCAATCGTGAGCACCAAATCGGCAAATCGACCAGCTTGATTGGCAGGATATGCGCCATTGCGACCGATAAAGCCAAGGGCAAGGGGGTTGTTACCATCGACACAGCCCATACCGTTAGGCGAAGTGATGACAGGGATGCCGTATTGATTGACGAATTCAGTGATTTCCGGACCGGCTTCAGCGAGCGTTGCGCCATGGCCGATAAACAGCACTGGCTGTCTGGCTTGCTCAAGCATCTCCAGCACAGCTTTGATGTCATAGTCACTGGCGCCTGGGCGGTGAGGGCGATCGAGTTGCGAGAGGGCGGGTAACTCGACGTCTGCCTCTTCTTGAAAGACGTTGTACGGAATATCAAGATTGACGGGTCCTGGACGACCTGTAACCATGGTGTCCATCGCTTGACGTAAGGCCAGCGGCAACATGTCAACGCGCGTGGGTTGGAAAGCACGTTTAACGACAGGACGTAAGACCTGCGCAAAGTCAGCCTGATTGTGTTTGTATAGTTCTTGAAAGGGTGCGCGATTGTGTTGTGAGGTGGGTACGTTGGCGGTAATCGCCATAAACGCCGATGAGTCTGAAAGCGCGGTCGCTAAGGACATCACCATATTGGCCGAGCCGGGACCTGTCGAGGTGAGCGTCGCGACTGGGCGGTGTTTGACACGGTAATACGCGTCCGCCATGTGGCCCGCACATTGCTCATGTCGAGGCGAAATCAGCTGAATTTTGTCACGGACATCGTACAAGGCATCCAAAATACCAACGTTACCGTGACCGCAAATACCAAAGATGTAAGGCACGCGCTCTTGCACCAAGGTTTCGGCGATCAGCTGACCGCCCTTCATCATTGCCATTTTCTTATCCGCTGGGTGGGGGTTGAAACAAAAAAATCAGACTGGCGTTTCGTTGTCGTGGGTGGGGGTCGTGATCACGAGGAACACCAGAGTATCGAGACCTGTATTAGAAAAACTATGTCTAACCCCCGGAGGGATATAGACATAGTCATGCTCACGCATCAGTTTTCTCTCATCGTTCAACGTCAAGATGCCCTCACCCTTGAGGACATGATAGATCTGCTCTTGAACTTGATGAACATGATCCTCAACAAAGGCCATAGGCTCGTACGAGGAGATCCGGTAGTCAATGCGCTTGCTACCTGAGTTTTCCTCTGAAACCAGTGCTTTGGACAGAGCACCCCCATGGTGACCGGGGAATTCCTGCCAAAGCACTTCGGCAATATGACGCGTAAAAGCGGTCTTGTTTGTTTTGTGATTAGACTCACTCATACGGATCCTGTCGAAAAGCGATGTTAAAGAAGAGGGGTAAATTTACTGACGGGGAATGTTGGCGCTAATCACCACATCACCCAGTCGCTTAATTTCCGCAGCAATAAATTTGTTGAATTGCTCGGGCGTTGTTGGCGCGGGCGTGACACCTTGTGAGCTCAATGCTTTCACCACAGTTGGAGAGCTCAGCACTTCGCCCGCATCTTTTGAAATTTTTGCGACGATTGCCGGAGGTGTTTTTCCGGGTGCCATCAAGCCATACCAATGGTCATACACCATGCCTGGAATGATTTCAGAGATTGCAGGGATATTAGGCATCAAGTCTGCACGTTTTTCGGTACTCACCGCCAAAGGTACAAGCTTGCCGTCCTTGATAAACGGTAGGGTCAGACCCAAGGGTGACCAGTAAAACGCAGCGCGTCCTGCAGTAGTATCCACCAACGCTTCGCCCGTTCCTTTGTAGGGCACATGCACGATGTCGAGCTTACCCATGCCTTTGAACATCTCACCGTTAAAGTGCGTGCCGCTGCCAACGCCTGCAGAGGCAAAGTTCAGTTTCCCTGGCTGCGCGTTAATCAGTTTGATCAGGTCTTGAACATTCTTGACACCAAGAGAGGGCGAGACCACGAGAACGTTGGGCACGCTTGTGCCAAAGGTCACGCCAGTAAAGTCTTTGAGCGTGTCATAAGGTAAGGATTTGTAAAGAGTGGGGTTAATGGCATGTGAGGCAGAGGTAAACATGAGTGTCGTTCCGTCGGGTTCAGCGGTCGCGACCATGCGGCTACCGATCGTACCGCCAGCACCGGGACGATTGTCCACAATCACAGGCTGGCCCCATTTCTCTTGCAGTCCACGTCCAAGTTCGCGGGCAACGATATCAACCTGGCTGCCGGCCGTGAACGGCACAATGATTT
>JBIKOQ010000334.1:0-3006 GCA_044357955.1 Burkholderiaceae bacterium
CAACGTGCCAGCGACTCCTCTCGAAGTACAAATCGAAGAAGACAGCAAGATTTCCTGGCGCAAACGTGACGCTGGCGCAACGTTTATTTCCGTCGAGCGTAGTGCTCTTGCTCAAACGATTCTTTCCGAACTCAAGCCTGACCAGCCCGTCATTATTTCTGCGGACGGTAAAGTCCCCTATGAGGTTGTGATGAAGGTCATGGATGACCTGCGGAAAAATGGTGTCACAAAACTTGGTTTGCTCGTGGATCATAAGAATGAGGCTGCCCCAGTGCCCAATGCATCGCCTAAACGAGCACCTGCGAACGCACCCAACAAAACGAATACAACCAACACCACCAACACAACCAAAAAATAAAAGGCTTCTTGCACACTCGCTTAGCGCTTGTTGCTCAACCCATGACCCCACGCTACGATCCCATCCCACCCGGGCCTAGTCTGCCACCCAAAGAAGCGCTCAATTGGCGCGCTTTTGGCTTGGCAATGCTTGCTCATGGTGTATTGGTCTTGTTTCTTGTCGTGGGTCTCAATTGGAAAACCGAAGCCCAAGGTCCGCTTCAGGTTGAGCTCTGGATGGACGGCACCACACCCGTCAATCCTCCTCCCTCAAAAAGCGAACCCAAGCCTGAACCTAAGCCGGAACCTGCGCCAGAACCCAAGCCAGAGCCTCCTCCGCCACCGCCACCGCCACCACCTCCTCCTCCTCCGGTAGCGAAGGCGGCGCCTGAACCTAAGCCGGTGATCGATCCTGAAATTGCCCTCGAAGAAGAGCGCAAACGACGTGCTGAGCTAGAGCGCGCGCAACTTGAAAAAGAAGCTGCCGAGAAAAAAGCCAGAGAAGATGCTGCAAAAGAACAGCAGCGGATCAAACACGAGCGCGAAAAAGCGGAGAAACAAGAGCGTGACCGCCTAGACTTGGAGCGTAAAAATGCCGAACGTATCGAGCGCGAAAAGCAAGAAAAACAGGAAAAAGAAGATGCGGCCAAAAAAGCTGAAGTGCTAAAAAAACAAGAAGCAGCAAAAATAGCGGCTGAAGAAAAGAAAAAGAAAGAAGAGGAAGCAAAAAAAGCCAAAGAAGCCGCTGACAAAAAAGCTAAAGAAGAGGCCGACAAAAAGGCTAAGGCAGATGCCGCCAAAAAAGCAGCCGCTGACAAGGCTCTCAAAGATGCCTTCCGCAGCGATGCTCTTGGCGCAGCAGGCATCCCAGGTGGTACGGCAGACCGTAATCAAGCTGGGGGCGGCAACAATGATGGCTATGGCGCCAAGGTCAAAGCCTGCGTACAGCCCGGTGTTTCCTTTCCGACCCCCCCCCGCGGCAATACCAACCCTGCGGCGCAATTTCGTGTCGATCTTCGACCCGATGGCACGGTCGCCAGCGTCAAGCTGACCCGCAGCTCTGGTATCCCTAACTTTGATCGTGCCGTTGAAACGGGTATTCGTCGATGCTCTCCGTTCCCAACGCTACCTTCAGGCAAGCACCCCAGTTCTCTAGACGTCAATTACAATATGTTTGATTGACAGGAGTCCTGCAACCATGAAATGTCACACCTCACCTATGAACAGCTTGTCCCCGTCATCTATTCTTTCCACACTTAAGAATTGGCTCAGCATGGCTGTGCTGACGCTGCTGATCGGCTTTGGTTTGAACGCCAACGCTCAATTGCGCGTCGATATCTCGGGCACGGGCGCTCAACAATATCCCGTTGCGATCGCTGACTTTAGCGGTGACGGCGCTGGCACGCAGATCGCTGAAATTATTCGCGCCGACCTCACGCGGACGGGCCAGTTTCGCCTGATCAGCACGGCTGGCACACCCCTGACCTATGCGACACCCATTGCCTATGATGAGTGGCGTAAGCGTGGCGCCGATTTCATTGCTTATGGCACCGTGACCCGCACTGGTGATCGCTTCGAAGTCAAATACCGCTTGGGTGATACGGTCAAACGCGGCACGCTCGATGAGATCACAATTGTAGGCAGCGAAAAAGAATTGCGTCGCATGTCGCACCAGATCGCCGATCGCATTTACGAGAAAATCACTGGGATCAGAGGTGTATTTTCTACACGTATTGCCTATGTCTTAAAGCGCGGGAAAACTTTTGAGCTCCAAATTGCGGACGCCGATGGACAAAATCCCCAAGTCGCCCTGCGCTCTGGCGAGCCCATTATTTCTCCTGCCTGGTCACCCGATGGTTCACGCTTGGCTTACGTGAGCTTTGAATCTGGCAAACCCGTCGTGTATGTTCACCAACTTGCGACGAGCAAACGCTTTCCAGTGGCCAATTACAAAGGCAACAACTCAGCGCCAGCCTGGTCGCCTGATGGCAATACTTTGGCTGTCGTACTCACTCGAGACGGATTGTCTCAGATTTACTTAGTAAATGCCACTGATGGCGGAAATCTGCGTCGCCTGACTCGCTCGCCCTTGATTGATACTGAGCCATCGTTTAGTCCTGATGGCAATACGATTTATTTCACGAGTGACCGCAGTGGCAGCCCTCAAATCTACCAAGTGAGCGCGCAAGGTGGCGAACCTCGCCGTGTCACCTTCAATGGCAGTTACAATATCTCACCTAGGGTTTCTCCTGACGGGAAAACCCTGCTATCTGTGACACGACGTGACGGCTCTTATCGCGTCTCATCGTTGGATCTTGCGAGTGGCGCCGAATCGCTCTTAACGCAAGGTCGGGATGACCAATCACCGAGTTTTGCGCCGAATGGCATGCAAGTCCTTTACGCTGCAAATCAAGGTGGTCGCAGTGTTCTTGCAGGTGTTTCAAGTGATGGACGTGTGCGTCAGACGCTATCCGTCTTGAATGGTGAAATTCGTGAACCGACCTGGGGTCCCTTTACGAACAAATAGTTTTAAAAAGTTTAGTCAACATTTTTTGTATATAGTTGTTTGAATTCTCTCTAAGGTAAATATCATGAGATCGCGTATCGCTAAAGTTGTAACGATTGCTGCACTCGCTGCCGGCCTGGCTGCTTGTAGCTCTGTTTCTCTGG
>JBIKOQ010000335.1:0-3005 GCA_044357955.1 Burkholderiaceae bacterium
TTGTTGTCGCGGTCAACAAAATTGACAAGCCCGATGCCAATCCTGAGCGCGTCAAGCAGGAGCTGGTCGTTGAGGAAGTTGTCCCCGAAGAATACGGTGGAGATGTACCTTTTATTTCTGTCTCGGCCAAGACCGGCCAGGGCATCGATGAGTTGCTCGAAAACGTATTGCTGCAGGCCGAAGTGCTTGAGCTCAAAGCCGCTGTCGACGCGCCTGCCAAAGGCATCGTGATCGAAGCGCGACTCGACAAGGGTCGTGGTCCAGTGGCAACCATTTTGATTCAGAGCGGTACGTTGCACCGTGGCGACGTGGTTCTTGCAGGCGCGAGTTATGGTCGAGTTCGAGCCATGCTAGACGAAAATGGCAAACCTATTCAATCAGCGGGACCCTCGATTCCCGTTGAAATTCAAGGATTGACCGAGGTTCCTTCTGCGGGTGATGAGATGATGTCCCTAGCCGATGAACGTCGGGCTCGCGAGATCGCGCTCTTCCGTCAAGGTAAGTTCCGCGACGTTAAACTCGCACGTCAACAAGCCGCTAAGCTTGAGTCGATGTTTGAAAATGTCGTCGAAGGCTCGCAGACCCTCTCCTTGATCGTCAAAACAGACGTACAGGGCTCACAAGAAGCTTTAGTGGCCTCCTTGCTGAAGCTCTCGACCGAAGAAGTCCGCGTGCAAGTGGTTCATGCTGCGGTTGGCGGCATTTCAGAAAGTGACGTCAATTTGGCGATTGCCTCGGGTGCGGTCATGATTGGCTTTAACGTCCGCGCAGATGCGAGCTCTAAAAAGCTGGCTGAAAACAACGGCGTGGATATCCGCTACTACAACATCATTTATGACGCTGTCGATGAGATCAAGCTTGCCATGTCTGGCATGCTGGCTCCAGAAAAGCGTGAAGAAATCATCGGTATGGTCGACATTCGCGAGGTCTACACGATCTCGCGTATCGGGACTGTCGCTGGTTGTATGGTGACCGATGGTGTGGTGCGTCGTGATTCACAGGTGCGTTTGCTGCGTAACAACGTCGTGCATTGGACGGGTTGGCTTGATTCGCTGCGTCGTTTTAAAGATGATGCCAAAGAAGTGAAATCAGGCTTTGATTGCGGGATCACCTTGCGTGGTAACAACGACTTGCAAGTCGGTGATCAACTCGAAATTTTTGAAATCAAGGAAGTGGCTCGCTCGCTTTAATGCCCCCTTAATGAGTCGTCATAAACAAAAAACCTCGCCCGGCCGTAATTTAAGGCTCGCTGACCAGATCCAAAAAGATCTGGCCATCATCATTCAGCGCGAAATCGATATGAGTCGTGTGGGTTTAATCACGCTCTCAGGTATCGAACTGACGACTGATTATGCACATGCCAAGGTCTACTTCACTGTGCTCGGTGGTGAGGCTGAGCAGGCGCAGGCGCTCCTTAATGAAAAAGCCGGCTGGTTTCATTCCCAGTTGTATAAGTTGTTTCATATCCATACGGTGCCGACCCTGCACTTCTTTCATGATCCGCGCCTCAAGCACGGTATCGCGATGTCAGCGTTGATCGATCAAGCGAATTTGCCTGGTCAGTACGCGGGTGTCCCTGACGAGCCTGATGACAAGCCTTAGGGCTGTCGTTTTGGAAAACTGACGATGGCTAAAAAACGCGGGCGCGTGCTCGATGGAGTGTTGTTGCTGGACAAACCTGTGGGCTTGTCGAGTAACCACGCGCTTCAGCGCGCCAAACATGCCATGGATGCGCAAAAGGCGGGTCACACCGGGACGTTGGATCCCTTTGCAACAGGTTTGCTAGTGTGTTGCATGGGTCGTGCCACCAAAATTTCTGGTGCGATGTTGAGTGCAGATAAGGGTTATCGGGCCACGATCGCGTTTGGTCGTGAAACGGACTCTGGCGATTTGACCGGAATTGTTGTGAGCGAAGCCTCGGCGGACTTTACAGGGATCACCGAAGCAGTATTGCGTCTGGTGCTAGAGCGCTTTATGGGAACCCAAATGCAGATTCCTCCAATGGTATCTGCGTTAAAACGAGACGGTAAGCCGCTATATGAGTACGCGCGCCAAGGGATTGTGCTTGAGCGTGAGCCCAGAGAGATCACGATTCGGCAGCTTGAGTTGCTGAGCATGACACCAACGACGGCTGTCATACAGGTGTTATGTACAAAAGGTACATATATCCGGACACTGGCACAAGACATTGGTCGCGCACTGGGTTGTTTTGCGCACTTGTCCGCTTTGCGGCGCACTCAAGTTGGTCCTTTTTCGCTTGAGGGTGCAATTGAATTAGAAACCTTACAGAAGATGGAGTCACCTGAGAGTGTCTTGATCGCATTACAAGATTTACCCGCTGAGCTGGTGCCAGCGCAAAAAAGCGCAGCTTCGCCAGGTGCTGTTTTACCTGGTTCCATTCATGTATCACCTGCGGACGATGTGTCTGCTCAGTCTTATTAAAGGATTTGTATGTCACGCGCATTGCGTAACGTTGCCATTATTGCCCACGTCGACCACGGCAAAACGACACTGGTCGACCAACTTTTGCGTCAGTCCGGTACTTTCCGCTCCAATGAGCGTATGACTGAACGAGTCATGGACTCCAACGATCTTGAAAAAGAGCGTGGCATTACGATTCTGTCAAAGAACTGTGCTGTCGAGTACGAGGGCACACATATCAACATCGTTGACACGCCCGGACACGCCGACTTCGGTGGTGAGGTCGAGCGCGTACTGTCGATGGTGGATGGTGTGTTGTTGCTGGTCGATGCCGTTGAAGGACCTATGCCACAAACGCGCTTTGTCACTAAAAAGGCGCTGGCGCTTGGACTCAAGCC
The DNA here is from genome assembly GCA_044357955.1 of Burkholderiaceae bacterium. Lineage (GTDB taxonomy): Bacteria > Pseudomonadota > Gammaproteobacteria > Burkholderiales > Burkholderiaceae_B > Zwartia. Next base: position 2,820 of record JBIKOQ010000335.1, read on the forward strand.
AATTGTCGTGATCAATAAAGTCGACCGTCCAGGTGCGCGTTGTGACTTTGTGATTAATGCGACGTTCGAATTGTTCGACAAGCTCAACGCAACAGAAGAACAGTTGGATTTCCCCGTCATTTACGCTTCGGGTTTGAACGGCTATGCCGGTCCAACCGAAGACGTTCGTGAAGGCGACATGCGTCC
>JBIKOQ010000336.1:0-3001 GCA_044357955.1 Burkholderiaceae bacterium
GCAACGCTAATACCGTACCAAATAAAGTCAAGGTTCCGACCACGTAGGCAATCGAGCGCTCTGCCATGAAACGACGAAAAATAAACATCCCCAGCAGCGATAAGGTGCTGGCGATCAAAGACAGCATCGAGAAGAAATGTTGATCAAATCTAAGCTCGTCGATCATCCACCATGTGACACCCGGCCCGGGGCTCGGAATGGCGCGAAACACAAAGATCACGATCGCGGTTCCCACGAGCGTTGAACGCATAGAGGGCTCTAAATCACGGGTGAGCCTCGCGATTAGAAATGTCACAATTGTCAGCGAACCAACAAAAATTATTTCCTGCCCATAAGGCATCTGTGACAGTCCCATTGTCATCGTAAAGGCAACGAAGACGAAGCTACCACCCAAAATGACCCAATTCGGCTTAGTGGGTTCGATGTCCCCCGTCAAAAGGGTATGAGCATCTTGCGCTGAAATACCTCGCGCCAACAGTTTCTTGTGTGCCCTCGCCTGCAACGCAGAAGCAAGCACGACGCCCAGCACAGAGATCAAAGGGATCGCCAACGAAATGAGATAGACCTGTAAATACTTTTGGACCTTCTGCGCTTCGTCGAGCTGCTGCACGCCAGCAAAAACATATAAGTTGATGACAGCCACGAACACTGAGCCTCCAATGATCGCCACGCGCCCAAGCGTCTGCATGGTGGTGTGCATTAATTTCCGACGCTCAGGATCAATCGGCTGGCCTTCATCATCGACGCGGGGAACTGCCTCAACGGTCATCGCATCTGCAACGGCATCTTGCAACACATACCCAATAGGTGCGAGCAAAGCACTCAGTACAAACCAACGTTCAACGGGCATGATGGTGGCCATCGCCTCACGGCTGCCGATCAGTCCCACCATGATGAGCAAACTTGCCGCAATCAAACTTGCCCCTAAACAAAGCAACAAGTTTTTCCAGCGCCAAAGCAAGTCAATCAAGTGACCAAGCACCATTTTGAGCGACCAGGGAATCACCACCCAAAAGCTCAAGGCGGCTAGAAAGGCAACGGAAAGATTGAGGTAGTCTTTAACAAAAAACGTTCCTACAATACCCGTCAAACTAGAAATGCCCGCTGCCATGTAAACCATCAACGGCGGCAGATAGGATAGACGCACTTCACGTCCTAACTCCAAGATATTCCGATCTATCCAGCGCCACAGGGTCAGGGCCATGATCTTAAATCCTCGTTCTCGTTCGCATTTTTCGCAGAATAACTGATAACGATGTATTGAGCGGCATTTTCGTCCAGGAAAGTCGTATCATAATCAAGTGTTGCAAACTGCCTTAGAGCATTCAAGCACATAGCCAAACTCATATCAATTAAAAAACTCGGAGACTTTGACAATGTCACTCAAGAAACACCTATCTATGTTTGCAGCAGCGCTTTCCTGTGTCGCAGGGCTATCCGTCACAACGCAAGCAGGTGCGCAAGCCTACCCCAACAAACCTGTTCAAGTTGTGATTCCCTTTGCTCCGGGTGACACAGACAAGATGCTACGTCCCTTTATGGATCGGATGGCCGAATTTTTACCAAATCAATTTATTCTGAATTACAAACCTGGCGCTGGAGGTGCTGTGGGCGCAGGATATGTGGCCAATAGTGCGCCAGACGGTTATACGCTTGTCGGTACTTCACCCGGTTCGGTTGTTGTCGTCCCCCTTGCAAACAAAGACGTCAAATACTCGACCGAATCCTTCGAGCCCATTGCCGCTCTGTCTGAGGGCGGCTTTATGATTGTTGGCTCAAGCAAATCACCGATCACAACCCTCAAAGAATTGGTCGAGTACTCGAAAAAAAATCCAGGTAAAGTTTCGTTTGGTACCTCAGGTGCAATGGGCATCACACACCTGCTCGCTGAAATTTTTGCCAGCGAAGCAGGGGTTAAATGGAATCACATTCCTTTCCAAGGTAGCGGTCCAGCCATTACCGCTCTTTTAGGCGGACACGTAGAGCTCGCCTCGACGGCTACCGGTCCAGCCCAAGTCCACATTGCCGCTGGCACACTGCGTCCCTATGCCGTGTTTGGCGATACTCGCCTAAAGGCTTTTCCAAATGTACCGACACTAAAAGAACTCGGCTACAAAACCAGTAGCGCGGGTCTTTACGGCATTTTGGCACCTAAGGGCACACCCAAAGAAGTCATCGACACGATCTACGGTGCAGCACAAAAAGTGGTGGCGAAATATGGTCCCCAGATCTCGGCCAATCTTGACGTTTTGGGTGGCGAAATCAGAGTGCTTGGTCCCAAAGAATATGCGACCTTTTTGCAAGAACAAAAAGCCTTGTTCGCGCAGGGCCTGAAAACCATTAAGTAATGGGTCATTAAGAAATACTGCGAGCCCCGTGCTGCCCTTGGCTCAAAGGTTGAAACGCTCAAGTAATAAAGCTCTAAAGCGCTAACCAACCATTTTCCATCGGCAACACGGCTCCGTTCATCTGCCCCCCTGCGGGCGTGCACAAAAACAGTGCGAGCTCAGCCAAGTGTTTCGCAGGTATTAACTTCCCGCCGGGTTGCTTACCCTGAAGAAACTCAGCCGTCGCCACCTCCCACTCAAGCTTTTTTTCCCGCATCAATGCACGAATACGGCTCTCGATATTAGGCGTTAATACCGAACCAGGACATAGCGCATTACAGGTGATGTTCTGTCCGACGACTTCAGCAGCAATCGCCCTCGTCATCCCAATCAATGCGCTTTTCGTCGTGACATAGTCAATGCGATTGGGCGTGCCGCGCGATCCATACACTGAAGTCATATTGATGATGCGACCCCAACCGGCTTGACGCATCAACGGTAAACATATTTTGACAAAGTGAAACGGAGCACTGAGATTGACGGCTAAAGCCTGATCCCAGCGCTCCGTTGGAAAATGCTCAATCGGGGAAAAATGTCGGGTTACCGCATTATTCACCAAAATATCGATGCATCCGAATTTCTCAAGTGTCAATGCGCTAAGCTGCTCAACCTCA
>JBIKOQ010000337.1:0-2998 GCA_044357955.1 Burkholderiaceae bacterium
AATCCTCGAGGTCGTCGCTGCACTAAAATCATTACATATCACTCATTATTGAATGTTGGAGAAAAAATGGATCGCGCTGTATTTCCCATGAAATTGAATAACCCTGACTTGCTGCGTTCGCAGTCCTACCTCAATGGTCAGTGGGTAGACGGTCAAAACGGCGCAATTTTCCCGGTCGATAACCCTGCAACAGGTGCTGACATTGCGCATGTCGCCAATCTAGGCCCCAATCAAGCGCAGATGGCGATCGAGGCGGCCAGCGCAGCATTTCCTGCTTGGCGGGCACGCACGGCCAAAGAGCGCTCTAACATTCTGCGCAAGTGGTTTGATCTGATCAATGCCAATACGGACGACTTGGCGCGCATCATGACCATTGAACAAGGCAAGCCTTTCGCTGAGGCAAAGGGCGAAATCGCCTATGGTGCCTCATTTGTAGAGTGGTTCGCCGAACAGGCCAAACGCGTGATGGGTGATACGATTTCTGCACCGATCGCCACCAACCGCATGCTAGTCCTGCGCGAACCGATTGGTGTCTGCGCGGCGATTACACCGTGGAATTTCCCAACGGCCATGATCACGCGCAAGGTCGCGCCGGCATTAGCCGCAGGCTGCACCATCGTGCTCAAACCTGCCGAGCAAACACCTCTATCAGCGTTGGCCCTGGCCGTTTTAGCCGAGCAAGCAGGCATCCCCGCCGGCGTACTCAACATCATTACTGCCGATAGCGAACAATCGATCGCCATCGGTAAAGTCTTGTGCAATAGTCCGACTGTTCGCAAGCTGACATTCACAGGCTCAACACCTGTTGGTCGCATTTTGATGCAGCAGTCTGCACAGACCCTCAAGAAAATGTCACTCGAACTTGGTGGCCACGCACCTTTTATCGTTTTTGAAGATGCCGACATCGACGCAGCCATCGAGGGCGCGATGATCTCCAAATACCGTAATGCCGGCCAAACCTGCGTGTGCACCAACCGCTTTTATGTTCACGCCAAGGTCTATGACAGCTTTGCGGAAAAACTAGCAGTGCGCGTATCTGGCTCATTGTCAGTCGGGGAAGGTTTTGAGGACAAGGTCACCACGGGCCCACTGATCGATGAGGCGGCAGTGGCAAAAGTCCAAGAGCATGTACAGGACGCTGTGGCCAAAGGCGCCAAGATCTTGTGCGGTGGCTCAAAGCACGCGCGCGGTGGGCGTTTTTACCAACCCACCGTCATCACGCAAGTCAGCGAAGACATGCTTTGCATGCGAGAGGAGACTTTTGGGCCTCTGGCACCCATTGTCAAATTCACTGACGAGGCAGAGGTCATTCGTCTGGCAAACAATACCGACTACGGTTTAGCTTCATACTTTTACAGCCGCGATATCGGACGTATTTTCCGCGTCGCCGAAGCGCTTGAATACGGCATGGTCGGTGTCAACACAGGATTGATCTCAAACGAGATGGCGCCCTTTGGTGGCGTCAAACAATCGGGCCTAGGACGCGAAGGTTCTGTCTATGGCATGGACGATTTCATGGAAATGAAATACGTGTGCTTGGGTGGTATCTAAGCCTAATAAAAAAACGCAGCCTAGGCTGCGTTTTTTATTGACTATGGCGTTGATTAAGCGCCATCACGCGACATCTTGCGACGCTCGTGTTCCTTGAGGTAGCGCTTACGCAAGCGAATGCTCTTGGGTGTGACCTCGACCAACTCATCATCGCTGATAAATTCGACGGCGTACTCAAGGCTCATATCGACTGGCGGCACCAAGCGAACAGCTTCGTCAGTACCGGAGGAGCGCACGTTTGTCAGCTGCTTACCCTTGATGGGGTTCACGACCAGGTCATTATCACGGCTGTGAATACCGATGATCATGCCCTCGTAGACTGGATCGTTGTGCACCACAAACATACGACCACGGTCCTGCAGCTTCCATATTGCATAAGCAACCGCTGCACCATCATCCTGACTAATCAGCACACCGTTATTACGCTCGCCAAGCATGCCGTCCTTGACAGGCCCATAGGCATCAAAGGTGTGGCTCATCAAACCGTTGCCGCGCGTCATCGTCATAAAATCGCCTTGGAAGCCGATCAGACCACGTGCTGGCACACGGTACTCAAGACGTGTGCGTCCACGACCATCGCTGACCATGTCGAGCAACTCAGCTTTGCGTTTACCGAGCTCTTCCATCACGCCACCTTGCGTATTGTCCTCAAGGTCAATGCTCAGGTTTTCATAGGGCTCAAGTTTGACGCCATCCTCTTCCTTAAATACGACACGAGGGCGCGATACAGCCAACTCGTAGCCCTCGCGACGCATCGTTTCGATCAAAATCGTTAGATGTAATTCGCCTCGTCCTGAAACCTCGAAAATAGTATCGTCATCAGTGTCCTTTACACGCAGGGCCATGTTGGACTTGACCTCGCGATCAAGACGCTCACGCAACTGACGACTCGTCACAAATTTACCTTCTCGACCCGCCAGAGGGCTGGTGTTGACCATAAAGTTCATCGTGAGCGTAGGCTCGTCAATCTTGAGCATCGGCAAACCTTCGACTTTTTCAGGTGCACACAAGGTGGTGCCGATCGAGATTTCTTCGATGCCGTTGACCAATACGATGTCACCTGCAATCGCACTGTCCACGATCTCACGCTCTAGGCCTTTAAATTTCAGGACCTGATTGACGCGGCCTTTAAAGGTCGCACCATCTGGACCATTCAAACACACCACATCCATCCCTGTTTTCACACGGCCACGACGAATCCGGCCAATACCGATTTTGCCAACATAGGAGTTGTAATCGATCGAGGTGATCTGGAACTGCAAAGGAGCATCAGGATCATCCTCACGCATTGGTACATGTTCAAGAATGGCATTGAACAGTGGACGCATGTCGCCTTCACGAACGTCTTCGGTTGGACCGGCATAGCCGTTCAAACCCGAAGCGTAAATGACGGGGAAATCCAACTGTTCTTCTGTTGCGTTGAGCTTGTCGAACAATTCGAACGTCG
>JBIKOQ010000338.1:0-2989 GCA_044357955.1 Burkholderiaceae bacterium
GTGTTGCGAACTCCAACCTTGACGCCACCGGCTTCGGTTTTATGCGGAATGTCACGCGAGGAAACCTTGACTACGACAGGGTAAGGGACTGAATGCGTAGGATGCGTCTGACTCACAAGCTGGGCTTGGGCCGTCTGGACGCCTAGCGTGTTAAAGACTTGAGCTGCTTCGTATTCCGTCAGTAAACCCTCTTTGGGTAAGCTCGCGGTCCACGCAATGTCTGACAGAACGGGTGGAGCATGGTCACGCGCTTGGAAAAAGACTGACAACGCATCTGCACAGGACTCGGGCGTGCGAAAAGCCGGAATGCCTGCTTGCTGCAGCAAGCTCAGTGAAGCCATCGCCTCTGGCGCTAAAAAGACTGCCAAGGGTTTGGTGTCAGGTTTGTCGGACTCGACCAAGGGCTTGACCGCCAGCTCGGGATGAAATTGCGCGGACGAACCCACCACGCTCAGCACCGCATCGCACCAGTCGGTGCGGAGCAGTTGCTCGAGCAAGTCTTTGTATTGCGCGCTAGTGGCTGCAAGTGTCAAATCGATGATTGTTGTTTCACGAATTTTCATGCCGCGTTGCGCCATTTGCGCAACGAACGCGGGCGGAGGGGCGACTGCCACCATGCCCATCAGACCAAGGTTATCCACGACGGTTGCCGCACCACCGCCAGTCGTGGTGATCACCGCCACGCGCGCGGGCTGTGGGTGGGGGACTGTTTTGCCCAAGTAGCGTTGGGCGAGAGGGGCGATCTCAAACAGGGTCTCGAGATGACGTACACGCAGCACGCCATGGGCACGTAAAAAGGCATCCACGGCGACGTCATTGCCAGCCAGTGCGCCCGTATGCGATTGTGCCAAGGCATCACCTTGCTCAGAGCGACCAATTTTGTAGGCGATCACAGGCTTGTTGTGGGCGCGGGCACGTTCGAGCGCGCGGGCCATGGTGGGAGAATCGCGGATGGTTTCTAGAAACAGCAGGATGACTTTGGTGTGCGCATCGTCAACCAAGCCATCAATGACCTCACCCACAGTGACATCGCTTTCGTTACCAACAGAAACAGATTTTGCAAAACCAAATCCACGTGCGTGAGCGCGCGCCATCAGCGAGCCCATCATTGAGCCGCTTTGTGAGACCAGACTCAGCCCGCCAGCAATTAAGGTCTCCGCTTCGAAGGCGGCATTGACGGACAAAATCATGCCGCTATGCAAGTCCGCCAAGCCGATACTGTTTGGTCCGACAATGCGAACGCCTAGCGCTTTGGCGCGCGCGAGGAGTGCCTCTTGGGCGATCATCCCTTCGGGTCCTGTCTCGCCAAAGCCATCCGAGTAAATGGTGATGACTTTCGCGCCCGCTTTGGCGCAGGAATCAATCAAGGGCAACACAAGTTCGCTGGCGACCATGACAAACGCATGATCAATCGGACCGGGTAAATCGGCGAGATCGGCATAGGCGGGCTCGCCCATGATTTCGGTCTGGGTGCGGTTGATCGGGTAAAGCTTGCCCTGAAAACCGTGCTTGCGCATAAAGCGCATCGGTCGCGCGGTATTTTTTTGTAAATTGCCAGAGGCACCGACCAGGGCAATGGCCCGAGGAGAAAAAAGAGCTTGGGCAAAGTCAGAGGCAGAGACAGGCTTGTTCATTAGATTCAGCGTAATAGGAGCGTGTTTTAAGAATGAAATATCAGTTTTCGCTACGATAACTCAAAGAATCGCACGGTTTTTTTAACTGACTACCCTACAATCGTTTGTAGACATAAAAATCTGGTTACAAACGGAGGGGTTTGACCCATGAGTAAGGAAAGTAGCGGAAAACACGTTAAAACGCCCGAGTCTCTGAGGAGTGCACGCTGGTTCGCACCGGATGACTTACGTTCTTTTGGTCATCGTTCGCGTGCCATGCAAATGGGTTACGGCCCCGAGGATTGGGTCGGCAAGCCCGTGATCGGTATCGTCAATACGTGGTCTGATATCAATCCCTGCCATAGCCACTTTAAACACCGTGTCGAGGACGTTAAACGTGGCGTACTCCAGGCGGGCGGCTTTCCGATCGAGTTGCCAGCGCTTTCTCTTGCTGAGCAGTACGTCAAACCGACCACCATGCTTTATCGTAATTTGCTCGCGATGGATGTCGAGGAATTATTGCGCTGCCATCCGATCGATGGTGCGGTCCTGATGGGCGGTTGCGACAAAACAACGCCGGCGTTGCTGATGGGCGCCACGAGTGCGGGCTTACCTTCTATTTACGTGCCTGCAGGCCCGATGCTGCGTGGTAACTGGCAAGGCAAGGTGTTGGGCTCTGGTTCGGATGCCTGGAAATTTTGGGACGACCGACGTGCGGGTTTGATCAACCAAAAAGAGTGGATTGAAATCGAAGGCGGTATTGCGCGGAGTCATGGTACGTGTATGACCATGGGGACGGCCAGCACAATGACTGCGATCGCCGAGGCGTTAGGCATGACCTTGCCAGGCGCCTCCTCGATCCCCGCGCCTGACTCCAATCATCTGCGCATGAGCGCTGAGTCGGGACGCCGGATCGTCGACATGGTTTGGGAAGACCTGACGCCCAACAAAATCCAGACCCATGCCGCCTTTGAAAACGCGATTGTGGTCGCCATGGCCATGGGCTGTTCAACCAACGCCATTATTCACGTGATCGCGCAAGCCAAACGCGCCGGCTGTGACATCGGACTCGAAGATTTTGATCGCTTTAGTCGCTTTGTCCCGGTGATCGCCAATGTGCGTCCGAGTGGCGATCAGTATTTGATGGAAGACTTTTTTTACGCGGGCGGTCTGCCCGGTTTGATGTCCCGTATCAAGCAGCACTTGCACTTGGACTCCTTGACGGTGACTGGCAAAACGCTCGGTCAAAACATCGAGGGCGCAGCCGTCTACAACGACGACGTCATCCGTCCGCTGGACAATCCTATTTACGCCGAGGGTGCGCTGGCCGTGCTCAAGGGCAACCTGGCGCCGGATGGCTGCGTGATCAAGCCCAG
>JBIKOQ010000022.1:0-9829 GCA_044357955.1 Burkholderiaceae bacterium
TCGATCCGCAACGCTCGGATGAGTTTGTGGAGTTGATCCACGTGCTGCATCGTGAGCTCGGATTTACGGTCGTGATGGTGACGCATGATCTCGATACGATCGCGGCCTTGTCTACGCGCGTGGCTGTGCTGGCGGAAAAGAAAGTATTAGTCGAAGGCACGCTCGAGGAGGTGATGAAGGTTAAGCATCCTTTCCTCGACGCGTTCTTTCATGGCGAACGCGCAGTGCGTGCGTTTGGCGTGAACAATCCTAAGGAACAGAATCATGGAAAATCGTAGTCATGCCCTCTTGGCGGGACTATTTGCGCTGTTGCTGATGATTGCGGCGGGGGTGACTGCAGTGTGGGTTAGCAAGCAAAATCTGCCGCGGATTCCTTACGAGTTGATCGCCACCTCGCCTGTCACGGGTCTGTCTGTTCAATCCCAGGTCCGCTATCAAGGTGTTCCAGTGGGGAACGTCGAGTCTCTGCGTTTTGTCCCTGAACAGCCTGGCAAGGTGTTGATTTTGATTAGTATTGACCCGAGGACGCCTGTCACACGCGCGACTTGGGCTGAAATTGTGATTGCGGGCGTGACGGGAATCTCAAACGTAGAGTTGCGTGATGACGGGACGTCGACGATTCGACTCGAAACAAGTGCCACCCACATTCAACAGATTCCGATTCGGCCGAATTTTCTGGATCGCCTGATCGCGCAGGCGACAACGATGGTGCCTGCGGTAGAGGGCTTGTTGATACATATTCAAAAAATCGCGAGCGATGAAAATATCGAAGCGCTGAGTGCGACCTTGCACAATGTCGCTTCTTTGTCTGACCAGCTCAAGCGTTCTGTCGTGTTGCTCGAGCCTGGGATGGCCAAGGTGCCTGCCCTCATCGATGGACTGACGGTGACGGGTCAGCGCGTGGACGAGGCCATGGTCGATATCCGTCAACTCGCGCGATCAGCGCAAAAAACGTTGGATGGTTTTAATGCGCCAGGGGGGACGATGATGCAGGTGACGCAGAGTCTCAAAGAAATTAGACAGGCCGTCGCGCAGCTACAGGTATCGACCTTGCCGGATGTGTCGATGCTGATGCTTGGTGCCACCGATGCGTCACGTGCGTTGACGCAAACGGCAAGGCAACTGGGTCAGTCACCGCAGTCGTTGATTTTTGGTCCTCCGCGTGCCGTGGCGGGACCAGGCGAGCCAGGTTTTGCAGGTTTTGGCGCCGCTGGGCGCTGAGGATATCAAGATGAAGATGTTGATGATGATGCGTTTGGGTGCTGCATTGAGTGTGGTGAGTTTGCTAACTGCATGCGCGTTGGGCGATAGCGCACCTACGCCCAAGCAGCTTGATTTAGGAGCGGGCGCGATGACGAGTGCTCCTGCGGGCACTTCACCGGGGGGGGCGACGGCGCTGACGCCGATGCCGCCGATCGCAGTGCCTCCCGCAAATGCTGCCTCGCTTTTGACCGAGACGATGGTGGTTTGGCGGGTGGGTGATCTGGGGCAACCGCAAGCCTACGCAACCTATCGGTGGGTCGCGCCGCCTGCACGACTCGTCACGCAGCGCATTGTCGATCGGCTGTCCTTGCAGGGCGCGGTGCTGCAGCAAAGTGTGGGTGCAGATGTCCCTCAGCTACGTCTTAATCTGCAGCGTTTCGAGCAGACGTTTTCTGTTGACGGCGCGTCGAGCCAGGCACAACTGACCTTGCAGGCTGTGCTCATGCGTGGATCTGAGGTGGTCAGTCAGCGTTTGATTGATATCCGAGTGCCCGCTACGACCCAAGATGCCCCTGGGGGAGCGCTGGCTTTGCGCGCCGCAACCGATCAGGCGGCCGAACTAGTGGCACAATGGCTGGCGAGTTTGCGTGCGACAACTCGACGTTAAAGCATCACGCAGCCGCTGATTGAATGACCAAATAATTGAATAATTGAATACATACTGATTTATGCCTGTACATACTGAAAATACGCGTTTTGATGGCTTGGCTGGCCTGATCGATTGCGCCATCGACTGGCCAGAGGGCGTGCCGACCGGTTGGGCGCTGATTTTGCATCCTAATCCTTCGCAGGGTGGAACACGTGATAACAAGGTGGTCACTACACTTTCACGTGCCTGTGTTCAGCAGGGGCTGGTCTCATTGCGCCCCAATTTTCGTGGCATTGGTGCTTCAGAGGGACATTTTGATCATGGGAAAGGCGAGCTGCTCGACATGGCAGCCTTGGTTGAGCAGTTTCGCGTGCGCTACCCCGAGATCGCGACCAAGCCTTGGGTGTTAGGTGGTTTTTCTTTTGGTACCTCAATCGGGGTGCAGCTCTATGCGCAGTGGCATAAACTTGGTAAAAACTTGCCCAATATTGTCATATTGACGGGCTCGGCGGCTTTACGTTTTCGTCATAGCGAGGCCAAAGCGCCTGAGGATTCCTTGGTGATCCATGGTGAGCTTGACGAGGTGGTGCCCTTGTCCGAAGTCATGGAATGGGCGCGCCCGTTGGGGATGCCGGTTGTCGTCATCCCCGAGGCGGGACATTTTTTCCACGGCAAATTATTAGTGTTGCGTCAGCTCGTGCAGACGCGTTTGAAAGCTTTGTAAAACCGCCCTTTTAATTTCGTTTAAGTCGCTGCCAGGGCGGGGTGGTCATGCCTATAATAGGTTGTTTATGTCAGTGAGTACCTCTTATGCTTAACCACTCTCTTTGCGCCGCCCGTCGCAGCATCATCTCGGTCGCGAATGCTGCAGTGGTGACGCTCGCACTCGTCATGACGTCGAGCCCCATGCCAGTCTGGGCACAAAAAACATCCTCAGAAAAGTCTCCAGCCCCTGCGGCCGCTGCCGCCCCTGCCGCGCCTTCGACTGCCGCTGTTGCCGCGACTGCGCCTTCGGTGTTCGCGCCTGTGCAGGTTGGCGATTTGTCTCCCGTACCTGCCCCTGCGATCGCTGCCAAGGCCTGGATTACCGTGGATGTGACGAGCGGTCAGATTGTGGCGTCGTCCAATCCTGACATGAAAATCGAGCCTGCCTCGTTGACCAAGATTATGACGGCTTATGTGGCGTTTACTGCCATCAAGGAAAAGCGTCTTTCGCTGGAGCAGCAGGCCAATGTGTCTCAGTTAGCCTGGAAAACACGCGGTTCGCGCATGTTTATCGAGCCACGCAAGCCGGTGACAGTGGACGAGTTGCTCAAGGGCGTGATTATTCAGTCAGGCAATGACGCGTCCGTGGCCTTGGCTGAAGCCGTCTCGGGAAGCGAGTCAGCCTTTGTTTTAGTCATGAACGAAGAAGCGCGGCGCATGGGCATGACGAATACGGTCTTTATGAATACTACGGGCTTACCTGATCCGCAGCATTTGACGACGGTTCGTGATCTGGCCATACTCGCGCGCCGAATGATCAATGATCATCCGACTTATTTTCCGTACTATGCGATGCGAGAGTTTACGTATAACAAGATCAAGCAATCCAACCGCAATCGTTTGTTGTGGGCGGATCCTTCGGTCGATGGCATGAAAACCGGGCATACGGATGCAGCGGGCTACTGCCTCGTGGCGACCGCCAAGCGTGGCGATCGTCGCGTGATCACAGTGTTGGTTGGCTCCGACAGTATGGCCACACGTGCCGAGGAAAGCCTCAAACTGTTGAACTGGACTTTCCAGAACTTTGAAACCGTCAAACTCTTTGATCAGACCCACGCCGCGGTCGAAGCCCAAGTCTGGCAAGGCAAGGTTGACACGACCAAGCTTGGTGTATCGGAACCGTTGTGGGTCACGGTGCCACGTGGAAAGGCCAGTGAGATCAAGCCCATCGCCAAACGTCCGGACCCCTTGTTCGCACCTCTGGCCAAGGATGAGCGTGTTGGCACGCTGACACTGATGCTGGATGACAAGATGCTGTTGACCCGTCCATTGCTGGTCCTCGACCCCGTTGAGCGCGCCGGTATTGTGGGTCGAACGGTGGACTCCGTGAGATTGTGGTTCCGCAAAAAACCTGAGTAAAAAATCCTGAGTGATTCTTTTAAAAGAGAGCATAGATAAAAATGGTTCAGAATATGTTGATTCAAGGTGTGTCGGGCGATCCGATTGTGTATTTGAATGGTGTTTTCGGACCCTTGTCCGAAGCCAAAGTCTCGGTGCTGGATCGTGGCTTTATTTTTGGTGACGGGATCTACGAGGTCGTGCCGATCTATCACGGCAAGCCTTTTCGGATGGAGCAGCACCTCGCTCGCCTCGAGCGCAGTCTGGCCAAGCTTCATATCCAGCAGCCAATGACAAAACCCCAGTGGGTAGGTTTGGTGAAGGACCTGATGGCCAGGACAACGGAGTCTACGGGCATGGTCTACATACAGATCTCGCGTGGTGTGGCGAAGCGCGATCATGCTTTTCCTGTGCCAAGTGTGAAGCCAACGGTTTTTGCCATGGTGGCACCTATGTCGCCCCCTAGCGCTGCCGTACGTGAAAAAGGTGTGCGTTTGGTGAGCATTCCCGATGAGCGCTGGTTGCATTGCGATATCAAATCGGTTTCCTTGCTCGGTAACGTTCTGGCCAAGCAGGCTGCTGTCGATGCAGGTGTGGACGAGGTTGTGCAGTTCCGCGATGGCAACATGACTGAGGGTGCTTCGTGCAACATCTGGGTTGTGAAAGATGGCAAGGTCATTGCACCTTTAAAAGATAACTTGGTGCTCGAAGGCATTCGTTACGGTTTGTTTGAAGAGTTATGTAAAGAATCCGGCATCCCGTTCGAGCTGCGTATCATCCCCGAGCGAGAGGTTCGTCAAGCGGACGAGATGATGATGTCGTCGGCGACGCGTGAGATCCTGCCTGTGGTCGAGCTTGATGGCAAGCCTGTTGGTGCAGGCAAGCCGGGCCCGATCTATCAAAAACTCCGCGCTGCCTACGATGCGCGCATTGCTGCGTTGATTTAATGCATTTTTGTCATCGAGGTGGCTGTCAACGTGCCTATTCCTGAAAACGAATCGTTGATTGAGTATCCGAGCGCCTTTCCCATCAAAGTGATGGGAAAGCAAAATCCCGAGCTTGCTCAGGTCTTGACTGCGCTTGTGCTTGAATTTGATCCGACGTTTGATCCGGCAACGGTTGAGATGCGTCCCAGCAAGGGAGGTAACTACATGGGGCTGACCTTCACCGTCACCGCGACTTCGCGTGAGCAACTTGATGGCTTGTACCGCGCCCTGCACGGACACCCGATGGTGTCGATTGTGCTGTGATGCGCCAAACATGGCCGCGCCCGACGCCCTACGAACCCGTCTGGCGTGCCATGCAAGCTTTTACCGAAGCGCGGACTCCCGACACGCTAGATGAAATCTGGCTCGTTGAACACGAGCCTGTCTACACGCTTGGTCAAGCTAGCAAGCCCGAGCATCTCCTCAATCCCGGCAACATCACCGTCGTACAAACGGACCGAGGCGGTCAGGTGACTTATCATGGTCCTGGCCAAGTGATGGCCTATATCCTCTCGGACCTCAGACGCTCTGGGCGGTTTATCAAGGCGATGGTGCATCAGATCGAAGAGGCCACCATTGAAACTCTCAGGATCTACGGGATCGAGCATGCCTGTCGCAAACAAGGCGCACCAGGCGTATATGTGCCTGTGAGTGTGACTCAATCAGGTGGTGAGGAGGCAGAGGAGCTCGCCAAAATCGCCGCCTTGGGCATCAAGGTTCGTCATGGCTGCACCTATCACGGCATGGCACTCAATGTGAACATGGATTTGACCCCCTTTAATGGCATTAACCCCTGTGGTTATGCGGGTTTACAGACGGTGTGCATGGCGCAATTGGGTGTCACCGCGGGCTGGGATGAGGTTGCACAAACATTGTCCCAACAAATTACAAGGTACTGTGGTTTGACACTTTCCAACGAGTAAAATGAGGTTTCACTATTTTTGAACGGCTGGGCGCGCAACCGTCCACGTACACCATGTCCACACAACCTGAACAAACCTCGGTCGCTGCAGCGCCTTACGACGCGACTCAAAAGCAGAAATCGCAGGCCAAAACCTCGCGGATTCCGATCAAGGTCGTTGCCGCTGAGCGCCTGAAAAAACCGGACTGGATTCGCGTCAAAGCGGCGCCCGCAGGCTCCAGGTTTTACGACATCAAGCGCATTTTGCGCGAGCACAATCTCCATACCGTTTGCGAAGAAGCCTCTTGCCCCAATATTGGCGAGTGCTTTGGCAAGGGCACAGCGACCTTTATGATCATGGGTGACAAATGCACCCGCCGATGCCCGTTTTGTGATGTGGGTCACGGCCGTCCTGATCCTCTGGATGTGAATGAACCCGTCAATCTGGCGCGTACCATCGCTGCACTCAAGCTGAAATATGTGGTGATCACGTCGGTCGATCGCGATGATTTGCGCGATGGTGGGGCGGGGCATTTTGTGGAATGTATTCAAAAAGTCCGCGAGCTGTCTCCTGAGACACGTATCGAGGTCCTCGTACCGGATTTCCGTGGCCGTCTGGATCGCGCGTTAGAGATTTTGGATGGCGGTCCACCCGATGTGATGAACCACAACCTCGAGACGGTGCCACGTTTGTACAAGCAAGCGCGACCCGGTTCGGATTATATGCACTCGCTCAAGCTGCTCCAGGAATTTAAAAAGCGTCACCCTAATACGCCAACCAAGTCCGGCTTGATGCTGGGCTTAGGCGAAACCGATGAAGAAATCCTCCAAGTCATGCGCGACATGCGCGCCCACGATGTCGAGATGCTGACGATCGGGCAGTATCTGCAGCCTTCGGAGCACCACTTACCCGTATTGCGTTATGTGCATCCCGACACGTTCAAAATGTTCGAGCGTGAAGCTTACGCGATGGGTTTCCATCATGCTGCGGTAGGCGCGATGGTGCGGTCTTCGTATCACGCGGATGAGCAAGCGCATGCAGCGAGCTTGAGTGCAGCCGGCTAAGCGTCTCAAAAAACAATTGCTTCTTTCTTGCTACAATTGTAGTAATTTTGTGGTTTTAGGAGAAGGTATCATGGGTATGCCAGTCCGTATTGATGATTATCTTTATGAGCAAGCGAAAGCCCACGCACACGCTGAGCGACGCACTATTGCAGGCCAAGTCGAGTTTTGGGCGTTAGTTGGGAAAGCTGCTCTAGACAATCCAGATTTACCAATTGATTTTGTTCGAGATTTGCTAATAGCAAGAGCAGAGGGAAGATCCCTCGCTACACCTTTCATTCCAAAAGGAAGTGACTGATGTCGGGTTGGACAGTAGAAGTATTTCAATCCGCAATATTTGCTAGAAGTTACAAAAAACTCCTTAAAAATCAAAAGATCGATGTTGATGCTGGAATCGAAGAGATCATCAAAGATCCACACATCGGCACCCAAAAACGCGGTGACTTAATTGGTGTGTATGTATACAAATTCAAAAGTCAAAAACAAGAGATACTTTTGGCGTATGAGTTTGATCCAAAGACAAGATATTTATTG
Organism: Burkholderiaceae bacterium; assembly: GCA_044357955.1. Taxonomy (GTDB): domain Bacteria; phylum Pseudomonadota; class Gammaproteobacteria; order Burkholderiales; family Burkholderiaceae_B; genus Zwartia. The sequence continues at coordinate 7,439 of JBIKOQ010000022.1, forward strand.
TTGTTAGGTACTCATGAAAATTTTTATCGCGATCTAAAGCGGTAATGCTTTAAACGTTGACAAAGGCTTCACGCACACCATGCAGCTTCAAGGTATCCGGGTCGTAGACCTTACGCGGATTTTGTCTGGTCCGTTTTGCACGATGTTTCTGGCCGACATGGGTGCGGAGGTCATCAAGATCGAGGATCCCAAGGGGGGTGATCCTGTGCGCCAACAGGGCGAGGCGCCTAATGGCTACTCCTACTATTTTGCGTCGTTTAACCGTAACAAGCGTTCGATCACGCTTGATTTGCGAGCACCTGAAGGCAAAGAGATATTGCGTGAGTTACTCAAGACTGCGGATGTGGTGGTCAATAACTATCGTCCGGGCATTATGGGCAAGATGGGTTTTGGACGCGAGGCGCTGTCGCAGATCAAACCCGATTTGGTGAGTTGCAATGTGACGGGTTTTGGTCTGGATGGCCCCTATGCGGATCGGCCATCGTTTGACTTCGTTGCGCAGGCGATGAGTGGCTTTATGAGTGTGAATGGCGCGGCCAATGCGCCGCCGATGCGGGCGGCACCGCCGATCTCGGATTTGATTGCGGGCTCGTATGCGGCGATGGGTATTTTGGCGGCATTGGTGAGGCGCGCGCGGACGGGTCAGGGCGAGGAGGTCACGACCTCGTTGACCGATGGTTTAACAAGCATGCTGGCGTTTTTGGCGACGAATTATTTTGCAACAGGCCAGTTGCCCTTGCGCACGGGTAATGATCATGCGCTGGCCTCACCCTATGGGTTGTTTGAGGCCTCGGATGGTCAGGTTGCGATCGCACCGAGTAATGATACGTTTTATTTCAAACTGCTGGCCGCGCTGGATCTCGAGCATTTGCGGGAGCGTCCTGAGTTTGCCAACAACGCGTTGCGCTTTGCCAATCGCGAGGCCATCAATGCAGCGTTGAATGAAAAGGTCCGGCAACAACCGATCGCGCACTGGATAGCAAAGCTTAACGAGGCGGGTGTGCCCTGCGGTCGTGTGCTCAATATCGGAGAGGTCTTTAACGATCCGCAGACACAACATCAGCAGATGCGGTTGACGATTGAGCATCCTGAGCATGGGCGTCTCGATGTGCTGGGCTTTCCGATCAAGTTTTCGGATGCGCCTTGCCAGATCCATCGCCCACCGCCGACGTTAGGCGTGGATAATGACGTGATCTTGGCGCAGTTGGGACTGAGTGCAGAGGCGATCGCCTCTCTTAAAAGTCGCGGAATTGTGTAATAGATTGTGTAATATTGAACGCATTACTCGATCGCATTATTTGACCGCATTATTTGACTTAACTTACGAGAATCATCATGTCAGAGCCATCCAAAAAATTTGTAACGGTCACCGAAGTCGGGACCCGCGACGGTTTTCAAGCAGAGCCCGCGTTCATCGCGACTGCAGACAAGGTCGCCACTATCAACGGGTTGATTGATGCAGGTGTGCGTAGTATCGAGGCGACATCTTTTGTGTCCCCCCGCGCGCTGCCGCAGTTGGCGGATGCAGCCGAGGTATTGGCCCAAGTGCATCGCAATCCAAATGTACGCTTGGCCGTACTCGTCCCTAACGCGCGAGGTGCTGAGCGCGCTGCAGCGGCCAAGGCCGACATGATGGTGGGCTTCATTTCTGCGAGCGAAAGCCATTGCAAAACAAACCTTAACAAATCGATCGATCAGGCGATTGCCGATTTTGCCGAGGTGGTGCCGATCGCGCGTCAGTGGGATATCCAACTGCGCGGCGCAGTAGCGACAGCGTTTGGTTGTCCCTTTGAGGGCGAAGTGTCGCTCGACAATATTTTGAAGATTGTCGGTTCTTACGATGCACACGGCATTCGCAACATCACGTTTGGTGATACGACTGGGATGGCGACTCCTCCAGTCGTGACGCGTGTGGTCGATGCCGTTCGCAGTAAATATCCAGACATGGAAATCGCCTTGCATTTCCACAACACACGCGGGGTGGGCCTGGCCAACGTCATGAACGGCTTGCAACTCGGCGTGCGCGAGTTTGAGTCGTCGATTGCCGGTTTGGGTGGCTGTCCGTTTGCGCCGGGCGCAACTGGAAATATCTGTACCGAGGACCTGGTCTACCTGCTCGAAGAGTGTGGGTATGAGACCGGGATTGATCTGGAAAAATTAATTGGCGTCGCCCAGCAGGTCGAGCAGATGATGGGGCGTCAATTGCCCGGTCAGATGATGAAGGCCGGACCGCGTCTCAAGCTGATGTCGCTGGATTCGGTCAGACGCGCGGTGGGTTAAGGCGCGAGAATGTAGACGAGTCACAGGGCTGTATTTTTAATCTTGTGCCGCACCTGATTTTTTCACTATATCAGCCCATTTCGTATTTTCGCGCGCGATAAAATCAGAAAA
>JBIKOQ010000340.1:0-2955 GCA_044357955.1 Burkholderiaceae bacterium
ATACTGAACCAGAAGGTTTGGCGGAATTGCTCATTGGCGATGCCGAAACTGGAGCGGCGCTCACCACGCATCCTGACATTAAACTCTTGAGCGCAACTGGATCGACTCGGATGGGGATGGCGGTCGCCACCGCTTGCGCATCTTCATTCAAACGAACATTGCTTGAACTAGGTGGTAACAATGCCGCGATTGTTTGTCCCTCAGCAGACATCGATCTCGTTACGCGTGCCGTCATTTTTTCCGCCGTCGGTACCGCGGGTCAGCGCTGTACAACACTGCGAAGATTGATCGTCCATCGCTCCATTCATCAAGAGGTACTTGATAGACTCTTAACCCTCTACAAAAAATTACCTATCGGTGATCCTCGTGAGGATGGCATTTTGGTAGGACCCCTTATTGATAAGCGGTCATTTGACGCCATGCAGATTGCTTTAAAAGGTGCTGTCGCAAGTGGTGGTGAAGTATTTTTTGGTGAACGTATTGAGTTACCAGACTGCAAAGACGCTTTTTACGTGAGGCCCGCTATTGTCAGTATGACTTCGCAAGAGGGGCCGATGCTTACAGAAACGTTTGCACCAATTCTATACATAACAACCTATGACAATTTGGAACACGCGATCGCGTTAAACAATGCTGTCAGTCACGGTCTTTCTTCTTCGATTTTTACCCAAAACTTATTGGAAGCTGAAATATTTACATCAGCGGCAGGTTCAGACTGCGGCATCGCTAATGTAAACATCGGCACAAGTGGCGCGGAGATCGGAGGTGCTTTTGGAGGCGAGAAAGAAACAGGCGGTGGACGCGAGTCAGGATCGGATGCCTGGAAAGCCTATATGCGTAGAGCGACCAATACAATCAATTACGGCACCGAACTCCCCTTGGCGCAAGGCATTAAGTTTGATTTTTGAGTGAAAGATGTTGAGTGAGCGCGACTTCGAGCGACTTCTTACCAATATTTCATATTCGCTAGAGTTCCACTGTCATCATGGCTTTACAAATTGACTATACTAAGACCTTGAGCCAAGAGCTAAAGTTTGAGAATCTTATTGGAGTGTTGGCTCTATGGTTAACTTTAGAAAAGTATCACTGGGTCGGTGGTCCCTTCGATCCACGAAGCTTTGATGTGAACCCCGTCAACGCAAGAATCGGACATATTCGCTAAGCATGGCCAGCAAAATTTTAGTCACGGGAGGCGCCGGCTATATCGGCTCTCACACCGTCGTGCAATTGCTTCATGCTGGTTTTGAAGTTCTTGTCCTTGACAACCTCTCCAACAGCAACCGCAACGTCATCGACCGTATCACTGGTTTGACAGGAAAATCCTTAGATTTTGTAGAAGGCGATGTCCGAGATCGGAGCACCTTACAAAAAATCTTTGCACAACACTCGATGAGCGCCGTGATTCATTTTGCGGGACTCAAAGCCGTCGGTGAGTCAGAAACTAACCCCCTCAAATACTTCGACAACAACGTGACGGGTAGCTTGGTGCTCGTAGAGGAAATGGCGCGTGCAGGTGTGGTGACTCTTGTATTTTCCTCCTCGGCAACCGTCTATGGCGATCCTGGTTACAGCCAATACCGCGAAAACACACCGCTCGCCCCCATCAACGTGTATGGGCGCACCAAACTCATGGTTGAAGATATCCTTAGAGATGTCATCAAAGCACACCCCGCTTGGCGAGTCGCACTGCTGCGTTACTTTAATCCCGTTGGTGCACACCCCTCAGGCATGCTGGGAGAGGATCCAAACGGTATCCCCAACAACCTGATGCCCTTTATCGCGCAAGTCGCCGTCGGCAAACGCGAAAAGTTATCTGTGTTCGGAGGGGACTACCCAACCCCCGACGGCACCGGACTGCGCGATTACATTCACGTTCAAGATCTCGCGGCAGGACACTTAGCCGCCTTGCGTGCGCTGACAGAGCGTGAGGATAGTTTGCTGACTGTCAACCTCGGCACAGGTCGTCCCTTTAGCGTACTCGAGGTGGTGCGCGCCTTTGAACAGGCGTCTAGCAAAACCATTCCATTTGATATCGTCGCCCGTCGTGCAGGCGACCTTGCCGAGTATTACGCCGATCCCGCCCTCGCACAAAGATTACTCGGCTGGCAAGCCCAACTCGGCATCGATGCCATGTGCGCCGATACTTGGCGCTGGCAAATCAATAACCCGAATGGTTATCGCTGATTCTATTTATACAGTTCACGCATCCTCTCAATCACCCCCCTCACTTTATCCCTCAACCCCGCCGGCGCGATCACTTCCACATCGCAACCTTGTCGCAAAATATCTTGGATCAGTTCCCAGTCCTCGCCATAGGGGACCTCGAGTTGATACGAACCATCGGGCAACATGACGCTCACCTGATCGGGATGCCAAACTTCGTGGGCTACCCACTGCGCACGAAACGGTGTGAACTTGAGCGTTGCCACCAGACGTTGCTTGCCATTGAAAATCCCATAACTCGATTCAAAAACTTCATGCAGCGTCGCAGCAGCGACCACGTGCGTAGCCTCATCGAGAATTTCCACCGAGCGGATCGCATCCACCGCAAAACTGCGCAGACCTTCTCTCAAGTGACAATACGCACCGAGATACCAATTGTCCCGGTAATACACCATGTGCTGAGGCGAAATCGAACGCGCGCTCATCGTCCCCCCTTGGCGAGAGTAATACTCGATATGCACACGTTTGCGATTGATCAGGGCTTGTGCAAGCAGCTGAAAATGCGCATTGACGACTTTGCGTTGCCCTATAGGGACCAGACGAATCAGTGCCGCGGCTTCTTTGGCGCTGCCAGTCCCTTCATCCAATAAAGCCTCAAGCCTGGATTTAAAGGGCAACACATGCGGCGCGAGCAACCCCCCCGGTTCGAGCTTGGAGATCATCTCCAGCATCGTAAGGACAGAGTGAATCTCTTGCTCGCTAAACCACATACCCGGCAACTCAAATGTCCGC
>JBIKOQ010000339.1:0-2955 GCA_044357955.1 Burkholderiaceae bacterium
CTTTCGCAAAAATGTGTGGTGCAAAAATTCCGAATGATCGACCCATAGACAGTGTGGATCAGTCTGATTTCTTGCTTGGAAAAAAAGAAAACTCCGCGCGCGAAGGATTTCCGATCTTCTGTGCCGAGCGTCTTCAGGCCGTCAAATGGCGTAATTGGAAATTGCACTTCATGAGACAGGATACGATGTTCGACCCGCCAGTCAAAAATCCTGTACCGACGATCTTTAACTTATTTACTGATCCTCGAGAGGAAAAGTCGGCGCTCGATACTTGGGTGGTCGGACCAATGTTAAAAATAGTCGGAGAGTTTGAGCAGAGTGTTAAGCAAAACCCACTCATTCCGATGGGAACGCCCGACCCATATATTCCACCCAAGTCATGAACAAACTAGAACAATTAAAAAATCGGTTTGCTGCACAGCATTTTATTTTTTTCGAACAGTTAGAAGATGGCATCATTCTGATAAAAGTTGATCATCCTCTGGCGACAGCGACTGTCAGCCTTGAGGGAGGTCAGATATTGGCGTGGCAACCTAAATCTCAATCTATCCCTGTACTTTGGAGTTCTGAACCCCATCATTGGATCAAAGGACGCGCGCTTCGAGCAGGTGTTCCAATTTGTTGGCCGTGGTTTGGTGCACATCCGATCCATTTTGGTTTGCCTGCGCATGGCTATGCAAGGATCTGTTCTTGGGAGGTCACGGATATTTCGATGAGTCTTTCCGGGGCCGTCGAGATCACAATGAGCATGCTTGCTAAACACGAGGTGCCCGAGGTGGACATCGTTTCCGCGCAGCTTTCTAGCCGCATCTCAGTTAGTGACACCTTATCTATTGCTCTTAGCTCGACGAATAACGGCAATCAGCCCATTCGCCTTACCGAAGCGCTTCATGCTTACTTTTACGTAAGTGATATTCACGATGTCAGGATTGAGGGCTTAAGTGACTATCAATATGTTGATCTGATTGATCAACAGGCAATCAAAACACAGCAGGGAATGATCAAATTTTCAGGTGAAACTGGACGTGTCTATCTCAATACTCAAAACGACTGTTTGATTATTGACCAGGCTTACAACCGAACAATAAAAATTGAAAAGTCAGGTAGTCAAAGTACCGTCGTTTGGAATCCTGGGCTTGAAACCGCATCAAAAATGAACGACCTCGGTCCAGTTGATTGGAAAAAAATGGTCTGCTTGGAAAGCGCAAATGCGCTCGATAACTTTGTCACGCTCGAGCCAGGAGGCCAGCATACCCTTACGGTCAAATACTCAATCGGGACAAGTGCGATTTGCTGATCGATTTATCTTAAACATTAGTATCGCTTATTTTTGATCCATTTCTTTGAGCAAACTATCAAAGGTTTTTGTATCACTGATAATCTCAGCACTGAGCGCGTCCGGACCTTTCGGGTCTATGGCATAACCACTTTCTGCAAATTTTTTAAATTCAGGACTTTGCACAATTTGCATTGAAACAGTGCTGAGTTTAGAAACCACGTCAGGTGGCATGCCTTTAGGCCCAATGATATAAAAAGATGCCGCGAGCGTCGTCATATATCCTGCATCAACCGTAGGTTGCGCTTCAGGCACTGGGCTGTAGACCCCTTGTTTAAAAACAGCAAGCACTCTTACCTTGCCAGCCTGCACTTGGCTCGGAATTCCTACTGCACCTGTAAAGAGCGTAGCCTCCACACGGTTACCTAAAAGCGCAACAAGTGCCTCACCACTGCCTCCAGTGAAAGGAACGGTGCGCAACTTAGTCCCAGCTGCTTTGTTGAATTCCTGTGCGACCAAATCAGGAACCGTACGAAGACCGGATACCGAAGCTCTGACCTTACTTGGATTTTGTTTTACATGTTGGACAAAATCATCAAATTTTTGCCATGGTGCATCTGCACGCACGACCAAAATGACGGGCATTGAGCCAAGTTTGACGAGGGGTTGATAATGATCGGGTGTTTTAAACGTGACACTAGCATTGACCAAGGGTTGATAGGCAAGGATGCTATTTGTAGCCAAGCCGAGGGTATAGCCATCAGGCTTGGCACGCACGACCTGCCCAGTGCCGATCGTGCCTGAGCCACCTGGTTTATTTTCGATCGTCACGTCCACCCCGAGCAATTTCTGGAGTTGGCTGGCGTACTGTCGGGCAACCGGATCGGTAGAGCCACCAGGGCTGTAGGGTACGACGAGGGTAATAGGCCGGGTGGGATATGACTGCGCCTGAACAGTTACTGGGCTGCTTGCTAGGGATAATCCAAGTATGGCAAAAAAGCATTTGGAACTCAATCGTAGAAAGCGCATTATTCTTCCTTTGACGCAGTTAAAAAGCCAGGTGCTACAACACTTCAGGACTCATCGTGCCCGACAGACAGGCTAGATTGCTATCCCACTTTTTAACGAGCTTATTACATAAACTCTTTAATAGAAAGCACCCTTGTAAGACTTTCTTAAAGACATTACTCTCATTCCGTGGTGATGGGAAATGGCACGCTCAGAGATTTTTTTCAAGATTAAATATTTTCTACCTGAGGATATTCACTTAGATAATGATGAACACACTGAATTGTTTCAAGTCCTTACTTTTTATCGTAGTGACACTTTTACCTTTGCTGTCTCTTCAGGCAAAAGCGCAAACGCAATCTCCCATCATTCAATCCGACAAACAGCCTTTCCATGTTTCAACGTTGACGCGCGGGCTAGAAAACCCGTGGTCGATGGTCTTTTTACCGGATGGCCGGATGTTGGTGACGGAGCGAGCCGGTCGCATGCGCATCCTCGACAAGCACTTCAAACTTGATCCAAGGCCAATCGAAGGCTTACCTGATATTGTTGCGAGAGGTCAGGGTGGTTTGTTTGATGTGGTTTTACATCCAGACTTCCCAAGTAATGGCTGGATCTATTGGTCCTACAACGCACCCGGACCTGGCGGGTGGGGTACGGCTTTGGCACGC
>JBIKOQ010000023.1:0-9808 GCA_044357955.1 Burkholderiaceae bacterium
TATGAGAAAACCATCCTCATTTGCACGGTACCCTCGCTCGTGTGGTTGGGTTGGCTTTGGCGTCCGTTGAGGACCTTGTTCGTGACGGTGGGCATCGCTGCTTTGTTTGCAGTCTGGTTGTATCAGGGTGATTTGGCTCGCGCCGAGCAAGTATTCTTTTTGAAATATTTATTTTCTTCACAGTCAGCCATTCTCTGGATGTCCGTACTGTTTCTTGTGGCGACTTTTTGCTATTGGGCTGGCTTTGTGAGTGTGACGGCAGCCTGGCTTGGAACGGCGCTCACGTGGGGGGCGGTGTTTGCCGGCTCTACGGGCTTGATGGTGCGATGGCGTGAAGGGCATTTGATGGGTCCCGACTTGGGCCATATTCCTGTCAGCAATTTGTACGAAGTGTTTGTGCTGTTCGCGCTTGTCACATCCCTCTTTTATCTCTATTACGAGCGTCGCTACGGCACACGCGCGCTTGGTGGTTTTGTGATGTTGGTCGTGACTTCGTCGGTCATTTTTTTGCTTTGGTATTCGTTCACACGCGAGGCTTATCAAATCCAGCCCCTAGTACCCGCACTCAAAAGCTGGTGGATGAAAATCCATGTGCCTGCAAACTTCATTGGTTATGGCACGTTTTCGCTCGCGGCCATGGTGGGCTTTGCCTATCTGGTTAAGCAGCACGCTCAAACTAAATCCTGGCTCAAGCTTGCGCCGCTGTTTATTTTGGGCGTCTTACTGGCCGCGGAGCCGATGGTGTTTCGGACAGAGGGTTTGTCTGCGACCTGGATGATTTATTTCGGAATCGGTGCCTTGATTGTGGGTACGATTTTGTTGTTTCGCGCGCAAATCGGCGCACGCCTGCCTTCCTTTGAAGTGCTCGATGACATCATGTATCGAGCCATCGCCATTGGCTTTGCCTTTTTTACCGTGGCAACGATTCTTGGTGCCTTATGGGCTGCGGATGCTTGGGGTGCCTACTGGCAATGGGATCCCAAAGAAACGTGGGCACTCATTGTCTGGTTGAACTACGCCGCATGGTTGCATTTACGCCTCATGAAAGGCTTGCGTGGCACGATGGCCGCATATTGGGCACTTGTTGGTCTGTTGGTAACCTGTTTCGCCTTTTTGGGCGTTAACATGTTCCTTTCAGGTCTTCATTCTTATGGTGCGCTTTGACGCCTGCTAAACCTTGGGTCGTGTTGCTCGCGACCCTCACAGTACAGTCTCTTGTTGCGATGGCCTTGTTAAACCTGCCGGTGGTTGCACCGGCGGTGGCCAAAGATGTCGGAATTTCCACAAACTATTTGGGTGCCTATGTCGCGCTGGCTTATTTTGGCGCGATGGTAGCTACCCTATTGGGCGGCGCTGCGGTCAAACGCTGGGGTGCGATTCGACTGAGCCAGGCTGGCTTGGTATTGGCGGCGATCGGTCTCTTTCTCTGTGCGATGCCCTATGTTGAAACGATTGCTTTGGGTGCGCTGTTTATCGGTGCTGGCTATGGACCGATCACACCGGCAAGCTCACATTTGTTGATTAAATCAACACCCCCTGAAAAATTATCTTTCGTCTTTTCTATCAAACAGACAGGCGTGCCTCTCGGTGGCATGATTGCGGGCGCGACGGTGCCTTCACTGAATATTTTGATTGGATGGCAGTGGGCGTTTATCTGCGCAGGCATTGCTTGCATCATTTGCGCCTGGGCGGTGCAGCCGTTGCGTGAGGGCTTGGATGATGATCGGGATCCCACGGTCAGGCCTTCTTTGGCAACAAGCTTTGTTTTGCCCCTCACCGTGATCTTTAGCCACCGCACTCTGCGTAAGCTGTCATATATGTCCTTTATGTTTTCGATCGCGCAAATGGCCCTCATGGGTTATTTGGTGACATTTTTGTATGAGGATTTGGGGTGGAGTCTTGTGGCAGCGGGCGGTGCGTTGACCGTCGCCCAAGCCGCTGGGGTCTCTGGTCGGATGTTGTGGGGGTATGTGTCCGATCGCTGGTTGGGCGCGACCATGATGCTGATCGTGGTCGCGGTGCTCTTAGTGATTGGGGCGCTGGGAACCGCCCTGCTCGGGCCTGAATCTTCGCCGTGGTTCTTGTTTCCCGTCTTGGTCATTTTTGGCTCTTCGGCGATTGGTTGGAACGGGGTGTTTTTGGCGGAAATTGCGCGACAGGCACCCAAGGGGCAGGCGGGTATAGCAACCGGCGGCACGCTTTGTATTACGTTTTTGGGTGTCATGGTTGGTCCTCCCTTGTTCGGTGTGTTGGCGAGCGTTCTGAGCAGTTATGGTTTAAGTTATGGCGTGATGTCGGTACTTGGCATTTTGATCTTGTTGTTGCTGATACCGCTCTACCGTCACCCTACAGCGAGCTCAACCTGATTCCTCGAGTTGATTTGGAAACCTCTTCTGAGCCGACGGCATTGTCAGAACAGCGACAATGGTTGGTGGGTTGCGGCATTTTTTTATGTGCCCTGACATGCTTTTCTCTTTTGGACGCCCTAGCTAAAGACCTGGTGCATCGCTACTCAGCGCCGCTTGTCAATATGGCACGCTACACCGTGATTGTCGTGCTTGCTTTTGCAGTGATGCGCGCTAAAGGCGTGTCTATTCATGCGCGCAAAGACGCGCGTGTTTTACTGGTGTTGCGTGGCGCGATGCTTGGCATCGTCGGTATCTGTTTTATCCCCGCGCTTCAATACTTACCTCTCGCCGAAGGTACTGCGATCTATTTTGTCGCACCTTTGATTGTTATTATTCTTGCGCCGATCGTATTGGGCGAACGGGTGGGTTGGAAACAATATGCCGTCGTCCTTGTTGGCATGGCGGGGATGTTGCTCATCGTCAATCCTGGTGGCGATCTCTCCTTGATTGGTAGCGCGCTGATGTTTACCTCTGCCTGTGCTTATGCAGTGGTTCAGCTGCTGACGCGCAAGCTTGCCAATCGCGTTGAGAGCGAACAGATGTTCGTCTATGCAGCCAGTACGTGTTGGCTAATGGGGCTAGCGGTGATGATGGTGTTTTGGCCGCAGGTCTGGCCAACGGGCCGTGATTTGCTTGAGATGCTCGTGATGGGAGCATGCGGTGGTACCGGCCAGTATTTATTGATTCTCGCTTTTAAGCGGGTGCCTGCATCGACGCTGGCCCCACTCAATTATTTTCAGCTAGCGCTTGCCGTCCTCTGGGGCGAACTCCTTTTTGGACAAATGCCTAATCTACAATCTTTTGCGGGTATCGCACTGATTGTCGCTGCAGGCTTGGCGTTGACCTTACCCTTGTTGATTTCATCCTTGAAAGCCAGATCACTTCGGCGCGAACGTTAATTCAGGAGATTTGATGAAGAGCTTTTTCCACCCCAAGCAAAAATTGCATCATCCACAAACCTATCTCTCGCGGGGCAAGATGCGCGTGCCTCAGGAGATCCCGGAGCGTGCCGAACAGATTTTGAAGGGACTTGCGGCGCTCGGTCTTCCCGTGACCGAGCCAAACGATTATGGCATGGAGCCTCTGTTGCGCGTCCACGATGCGGCTTACCTGTCTTTTTTACAAACTGCGCACGCTGAATGGAAGCAAGTTGGACCAGACTGGGGCGATGAGGTGATTTCTAACGTCTTCGTGCGCGAACCCAATGCCTTGCGTGGCATTTTGGCCAAAGCGGGCAAGTACCTGGCGGATGGGAGTTGTCCGGTTGGCGAGCACACGTGGACGACGGTTTACTGGGGTGCCCAGTCCGCGATCGCAGGCGCTAAAGCTCTCTTGTCGGGTGATGACAAGGCGTATGCTTTATGCCGTCCACCAGGTCATCACACCCGCAAAGACGCAGCAGGAGGATTTTGTTACCTCAATAATGCCGCGATTGCGGCTGGGCTTTTACGTGAAAAATACCAACGCGTGATGATCCTGGATACTGATGTGCACCACGGTCAGGGTATTCAGGAAATTTTCTATGAACGTGACGATGTCATGTACGTATCCGTGCATGGTGACCCGACGAATTTTTACCCTGCGACAGCAGGCTTTGAAGACGAGACAGGTGCAGAAACAGGTTCGGGCTTTAACCTAAATCTGCCGATGCCGCATGGCTCAAGTGAAGAGGTCTTTTTTGAGCATGTGCGCCAAGCACTTAAGGCGAGCGAAGCATTCAAGCCAGATGCGATGGTGCTGTGTTTAGGCTTTGATGTTTACAAGGATGATCCGCAGACCAAGGTAGCAGTGACCACTGAGGGCTTTAATCGTCTAGGCAAGCAGGTGGCTGCACTGGGTTTACCCACGCTGGTGGTGCAAGAGGGTGGCTACCACCTTGAAACACTCGCCACCAACACCGTGAGTTTTTTTAATGGTTTTCTGTCGCGAAAAAATTAAGATGGTGGGTCAATCCGGTAGGCAGCTTTCACCGCGAATCAGGTCGGCAAAGGTTTCGCGTTGGCGGACGACATAAACATGCTCGCCATCCACCATGACTTCGGCGGGACGCGGTCGGCTGTTGTAGTTGCCTGCCATCACAAAGCCATAGGCGCCCGCTGATTCAATCGCCAACACATCACCTTGATCGAGGGCGAGTTGGCGTGCACGGGCGAGCCAGTCGGCACTTTCGCAGACAGGACCCACCACGTCATAGAGTGTTTGACCGCTTGTACGAGGCTTGAGCGGTAAAACACCGTGCCAGGCCTCGTACAGCGCGGGACGCATCAGGTCATTCATCGCCGCATCCACAATCGCAAAATTACGTGCTTCGGTATGCTTGAGGTATTGCACGGAGGTCAAGAGCACGCCCGCGTTTCCGACCAGCGAGCGACCAGGCTCGAGCACGAGTTCAAGGTGATCAAAACCACGCGCCCGGAGCTCCGCGAATACCTTGTCGAGCAGGACGTTGGGCGCGAGCGGTGTCTCATCGTCGTAGCGAATACCCAGACCACCACCAAGGTCCAAATGCTTGAGAGTAATGCCTTGGCTGACCAGTTGCTCAATCAGCGTGAGGAGTTTGTCGAGTGCGTCCAGATAAGGGCTGACTTCGGTGATTTGTGAGCCGATGTGACAATCCACCCCGACCACCTGAATGCCTGGCAGGGTCATGGCAAGCTGATAGGCTGCGGGCGCTTCTTCGATCGCGATACCGAACTTGTTTTCCTTGAGACCGGTCGAAATATAGGGGTGTGTCTGCGCATCGACATCAGGATTGACGCGCAGCGACACAGCGGCCACCATGCTGAGTCTGGTCGCGACCTCCGAGAGGCGCTTGAGCTCAGACACAGACTCGACGTTAAAACACTTTACACCTGCCTCAAGGGCAGCTTGCATTTCCCAGTCCTGCTTGCCCACGCCGGAAAACACGACTTTAGCGGGATTGGCGCCAGCGGCTAAAACACGCGCAAGCTCACCGCCCGAAACGATATCAAAACCACTGCCCAAACGGGCAAATTCTTTGAGTACGGCCAAGTTTGAGTTGGCCTTCATGCCATAACAGACCAGGACGCGGTGGGTGCCGATCGCTTCTTGGTAAGAGGCCCACGCCGTCGCCAAGGCTGCGCGTGAATACACATACAAAGGTGTTCCGAGCTGCTTGGCAAGGGTGGAGAGCGCGACACCTTCGGCGAACAGCTCACCGTTGCGGTAGTGAAAATGTGGCGATCCTGCGGGTGTGGTAGTGGTTGTCATAGGGTTTGAAGCAGTCATGTTCGGGCTGTGGGTATTGGGTGGTTTGCGAGCAAGCTCAAGCACAATAACAAGTCAACGGAGAATGCTGTTTTGGGCGCTGGCAGGTTGAGTGGGCCTTTGAAGCCACACCCAGCAAGCCAGCTTGTCAGGGCGAGCATCGCTACAATGCGAGCAAAACGGCGATGATGGATTTTGCGGGTCACTGCATACTCCCTCAACATTGAGGATAAGGATGATGAACGATACTGAATTTTATACACGGGCAACCGCTATTCTAGATGCAATAGAGGCCCAGGCCGACCATTGGTTTGAACAATTAGACCTTGATGTCGAAACCAAGCGCAACGGCAATGTACTCAACCTTATTTTTGAAAGCGGACATCAAGTGGTGATAAATAGCCAAGCGCCGCTCCACGAGATGTGGTTGGCCGCTCGCTCGGGAGGTTTTCACTACAAGTACGACGGACAACACTGGAAGGACACGCGAGGCGGCAGCGACCTACATGACCTTCTTTCTAAAATCTGCTCTGACGAGACTGGGCAAACGCTCACCGTCAAACTATGACGGTATTGTGCAGCTTTAGTTGCTGATAGGCTCACGACGGTTGTTTCTGCTACCATCGTTGCCGCCAAGACTATTTAGCAAGTCGCCAAGCGAGTCTTGTTTTGGATCGCCCAAGCTCTTTACCGCCTCTTTGGGTGGAAATTCCTTGAAATACATATTGCCCCCCTCGATGATCAGCCCTTCGGGTGGGGGGCCACGTTTTTGCTCTGGGAACTCTTTGAGCGCATTTGTCATATAGCCTAACCAGACCGGTAAAGATGCGCCGCCACCGGTTTCTCGCGAGCCAAGCGATTTGGGCTGATCGAAACCGAGCCACGCCACCCCGACAAGCTGAGGGGTATAGCCTGCAAACCAGGCATCAACAGAGTCGTTGGTCGTGCCGGTCTTGCCGGCTAGATCGGTGCGTTTGAGTACCTGTCTGGAGCGGGCTGCAGTGCCGGAAGTTGCCACACCACGCAACATATCATCCATCACATAGGCGGTGCGAGCATCAATCGCGCGCGCAGCGGAATCACCCGCAATAATGGGTTTGGCGCGCATGAGCACTTGATCATTCGCATCGGTGACATGATCGATCAGATATGGCGTGACACGAAAGCCGCCATTGGCAAACACCGAAAAGCCTGCGGCCAGTTGCATGGGTGTGACGGCGCCCGAGCCAAGAGCCATGGGTAAGAATGCGGGATGCTTGCCCTTGTCAAAGCCAAAGCGGGCAATAAAGTCTTGTGCATATTTAGGGCCAATCGACTGAAGAATACGAATCGAGACCATATTTTTTGAGCGGGCAATCGCCTCGCGCATGGACATCATTTCGCTGTACTCATCACCATAATTTTTAGGTGCCCAGGCTTTGCCCGAGCCGGTTTGCTCCGCACTCAGCTCAAAGGGCTGATCGGAAATCATCGTACCTGGCGTCAGGCCGCGCTCAAGAGAGGCCGCATAGATAAACGGCTTGAACGCGGAGCCAGGCTGGCGCCAGGCTTGCGTGACCCGGTTGAAATTGCCATGAAAAAAGTCAAAGCCACCAACCATGGCGCGCAGAGATCCGTCTTGGGGAATCATAGACACAAAGGCCGCCTGCACCGTGGGCATATTCAAAATTTCCCAATAGGCCGGTGTTTTGTGCAGGTATACCACCGAGCCGCGTTGTATACGCAGGGCAGCGGGAGCCTTTGGGTTGAGTGCACGCGCGATAATGGCTAACGCTTTTTTATCGTTGATCACTACGATATCCGTCGAGCTGCGGGCAACCCGAACTTCGTTAGGTTTGACCGAGAGCACCACGCCCGTCAGCATGTCAGTGCGGTCTGGGTGCTTGTCGAAGACGCCATCTAGAAACTCATCGAATTTGGCGGGGTCGGCTTCAAGCCCGGCAGGTATCGTCAACTGAGCTTCAGGACCAGGATAGGCCGCGCGACGGGTGTAGTCCAGCACACCTTCACGCAGAGAGTCATAGGCCCATTTTTGATCCTTGGAATGAATGGTGGTGTAAACATTCAGTCCGCGCGTGTAGACGTTGTCTGGGTAGATACTGATCATCAGCTGTCGGGCAAGCTCGGCTGCGTACTCACCGTGCACAGCATAGCCACCCGCAGGGGTGCCTTGAGAGGGCTTGATGATGACGGGTTGAGCCAGTGCCGCTTTGTATTCGGCGTCGGTCAGATAGCCTAACGAATGCATACGTCCGAGCACATAGCGCTGACGCAAGACGGCGCGAGGCTTGTTGGCAATCGGGTTAAAGCGAGAAGGCGCTTTGGGGATGCCAGCTAAGAGAGCAGCATCAGCCGGTGTGATTTCCGATAGTTCTTTGCCTAAATAAGCACGCGAGGCTGCCGCAAAGCCGTAAGCCCTGTGACCCAGATAAATCTGATTAAGGTAGAGCTCGAGAATCTGGTCTTTTGAGAGACTGGCCTCGATTTTGAAGGTGAGCAACAGCTCATAAAACTTGCGTGACCAGGTTTTTTCAGAGGAAAGATAAAAATTTCGTGCAACTTGCATCGTGATCGTGCTGGCGCCCTGACTTTTTTGCATCGAAATCACGTTGGTCAGACCCGCGCGCACGACGCCAATCCAGTCAATCCCGCCATGTTGATAAAAGCGATCATCCTCGGCCGACAGGACGGCCGATTTCATCACATCTGGAATCTCGTTAAAGCGGAGAACATTACGACGCTCCTCGCCAAACTCACCGATCAATACTTTGTCTGAGGTAAAGACGCGCAGAGGCACACGCGGCCGATAATCGGTCATCGCGTTGAGGTCTGGCAGGTTGGGCCATGCCAGCGCAAGCGCCATTCCGAGCAGCAGTGCGCCACACAGCGCGAGACACGCTGAGAGAATCGAAAGTTTCAGTAAAAACCGGACCATAAACGAGCCTTTGGGCTTGTCTGGGGTCTGATCGTCGTCGTCGTGGGGGTGGTTATATTTGCTCATTGCCGATCATTTTAAAGGTTTTGCGAGGGTTTGCCCCGATCAGTTTGAGACTCTGGCCGGTCAATGGGATAATGGAGTCATGAATAATGAAGCGCTTGCGCCTGAGCCTACCCCCTCCGGCGACACAAATCCCTCTGTTGATGTCCAGGATCTGCCCCAAAGTGCAGGTCCGTTGACGCATGACAGCCCGATTTTTCTGGTCGGAATGATGGGCGCCGGCAAGACGACCATCGGTCGGGCCTTGGCCAGGGCGTTGGTTAGAGAGTTTATCGATCTCGATCATGAGCTTGAGGCACGTTGCGGTGTTCGGATTCCTGTGATCTTTGAGATCGAAGGCGAGCAAGGGTTCCGTAAACGTGAGTGCCAAGTGCTCGATGACTGCACGGTCCAGCCAAATTTGGTGATGGCGACTGGGGGTGGTGCTGTGTTGGCCGAGGAAAACCGTCGGGCGCTTCAGAGCCGAGGCATCGTCATTTATTTGCGCGCGAGCGTTGAGGAGTTGTATCGCCGCACGAGTAGAGACCGTAATCGCCCCCTGCTTGCGACCCCGGATCCAAAGGCGACCTTAAGGGCGCTGCTCGAAACACGGGAGCCCTTGTACGCGGCTGTGGCCGATATCGTGGTCGATACGGGCACGACCTCAGTCAACCACCTCGTCGCTCAGATCGTCGAGAGACTCAGTCAGGTCGACAAGGTGATTGACCGCACTGCCCAAAGCCGGCCCGGTAACTCTTCGGCGAGCATGCGCGCCGATTTTGCCGCTAGCCATACAGAAGAGAACAAGCCATGCACTCCGTAGAAACGGTTCAGGTCGCGACCCCGGGTGGTCACTATCCTATCAACATTGCTCCTGGACGCTTAGCGAAGCTCGCGGCTGTGATCCCTGCTGACGCGACGTCCATTGCTCTCGTGACAAATCCTCTCATTCATACCTTGCTAGGTGATGAGGTGATGCAGGTGCTCGGGCAAACAGGCAAGCGGATCGTGCCGGTTATTTTGCCGGATGGTGAGGCGCATAAAACGTGGGAAACACTCAATCAGATCTTTGACGCCATGTTAGGCGCACAATTGGATCGGCGCACCGTGATCGTCGCGCTCGGAGGCGGCGTGATTGGCGATATGGCGGGATTTGCCGCAGCTGTTTACATGCGAGGCGTGCGCTTTGTGCAGG
>JBIKOQ010000030.1:0-9464 GCA_044357955.1 Burkholderiaceae bacterium
TCAGCACATACAACAAGCGCCATTGCAAAATCGCAATCCCCACGAAACTTAAGATCACGAGTGCTGCGCACACTTTCACGCCCAATGGATTGGTTTTAAGCGCAGACAATAACTTAAGTCCTGTCGCACCGATCATACCGGCTGCGACCGCACCCATTCCTCGCAGCGCATCGACAATTTGCGGCTGATTTCCAAAATGCGCATACGCAATCGCCAAGGTCAAAATCAATATTGTTGGGTACATAAACATACCCGCCAAAGAAACCAGCGCACCACGCCAGCCGAAATGTTTAGAACCCACCATGATGCAAAGGTTGAGCGCTGGAGGACCGGGCATCGTGCGGGCGATCGCCCATTCCTCGACAAACTCCTCGCGCGTCATCCATTTCTTTTTTTCGACAAGTTCACGCTCGATAAAGGCAAGGACACCACCAAACCCCTGAATCGCGAGCATACTGAACGTATTGAATAATTCACCAAGTGAGTTGGGACGGGGTTTAAGCGATGTGGTCATGTGAGCAACGATGAAACAAATAAGGAGCGAATTAGCAGCCATTGTTTTCATTAAACTCCAAAACCCTGACCGAACCATACAGATCGATGATCAATCCAATTCAAGTCTGAAAAGTCGATGCTTTTCGACAACAAACTACGCTCGAACGCGATCTTGCACCGCATCCAACGCATGCCTAGCCAAGCTAGAACCCGCTTCGGAGTAAATATTGAACGATGGAATACCTAAGGCTGCGAGCTCATCAACCTCACTGGCGAACTTCGCGATGGCGACGACTTTACAACTCAGATCACTGCCGACAATCTGTTGGGCCGCATAAATATTGCTGCGGTGATTGGGCATCGCGAGAACAATCAGCTCCAACGTTGTACCTGTTTTGAGTTTGCTCCAAAAATCCGAGTCGGTCGCATCCCCATGCACCACATTTCTCCCAGCATCGCGTTGTTGTTTGACACGCTGAGTATCATGTTCGATACCGATGATTTTTTGATCAAAATATGATCCGAGATTATCATAGGCGCCGCATCCAACGCGACCCATGCCAATCACGAGCACACGCGCCTCACCCGTTTGGATTAATTGATCTCGGGGGTGGAAGACAGGTTTTTGAAAAGACTTCCAAAAACTTTTGTAGCGCTTGTAGAGATGTTCGGATCCCATCGAAAATGGTGCAGCCAAGGCAAAACTAAAACTCACACAAATTGCCATGATGATGAGCCAGTCCACAGGCAGCCACCCCTTCATGACACTTAAAGCCGCCACAATCAAGGCGAATTCGGAATAGGTCGCTAAATTGAGAGATACAAATAAAGATGTCCGCGCACGCAAGCCAAAAAATTCAAGTAACAAGTAGTAGAAAAAAGTTTTAAACGGTAGCAAAGCGCACAAGAACAACGAAACTAAAATAATCGTGGGTGTCGGTAGTCCCTGCATACCAATCGATAGAAAAAATCCGACCAGCATCAATTCTTTAAAACTAAAAAGTGACTTGGATAAATCGCTTGCTTTGGGATGGCTCGCCAACAAAGCGCCAAATACCAAGGCACCTAAATCACCACTGATGCCAATCGAGAAAAAATACTCATAGCCTGCACCAAGCGCAAAAAACAGTCCACTCAGGACTAATAATTCACCATGTCCTGCCGCATCGAGCAATTTAAATAAAATTTTACGCATCACGGGCAACAACAGCAGCGACAACGCCCACACCGAAGGATATTTCGCCTCACTCACTGTTAGAAAAATGACAGCAAAAATATCTTGCATGATCAAAATTCCAATCGCGACCTTCCCATAAAAGGCACGCATATCATCACGATCTTCAAGAGCCTTGACGGCATAAACCGTACTTGAAAATGACAAAGCAAATGCCAATAGAACGATGACTAATGGAGAAATGTCAAAAATCGCTGAGGGCATCAATGCTTGACCGAGCCACAATACGCTCGCGTAAAACAAGGTCGAAATGATGATGTGGGCGAGCGAAACCCCCCAGATTTCGTTGTTCGCCAAGCTTTTAAAATCGAGCTTCAGGCCAATTGAAAACAACAATAAGGTCACGCCGAGTTGTGAAATCATGCTCAACCCTTCGGGCGCCTCAAAGCCCGAGAGGTTAAAAACAAAACCCGCAAGCAAAAAGCCCACCATCGGTGGCAAGCCCACGCGTTTGAGAATCAAACCAAATAAAAAGGCCAGGCCTACGAGCGTGACTAACATCGATGCCTCTTTATCGCAGCGCCTTTAACACCTGCTGACCAGCGCGACCGTTGACAGCCATTCCCTTGGATTTTTGAAAGGCACTGATTGCCTCGCGGCTTTTCGCTCCGATTAAACCATCTACTTCACCAACATCGTAACCGCGGTCTAACAGTGCCTGTTGAATTTGGCGTCGTTCAGCGCGACTTGTTCCTGGATCATCCGTAGGCCATGCCGTTTGAAACACACCACCACCGCGCAGCCGATCACTCAAGTGCGCGATGGCGAGCGCATAAGACTCTGCTGCGTTGTAACTATAGATAGCATCGAAATTTCGAAATACCAAAAATGCAGGGCCTTGAACACCCGCCGGAAGCAGAAGTGCGGCTTGTGTCGTCTCAGGCAAGCTAGCAATACTCGTGACTTGTCCAGCCTTACCCGTATTTTTCAACGGTTGAATGCCCAAACTTTTCCATTGCGCCAAAGACTGTTTTGTCCGGCGCCCCGATGGTCCAGAATAATTGGCTGGCAACTTGACCTCCACACCCCAAGGCTGACCAGCCACCCAACCGGCTTTTTGCAAAAAATTGGCAGTGGAACCTAAAGCGTCTGGGACTGAGCCCACGATATCGCGTCGGCCATCGCCATCAAAATCAACGGCCAGTCGTTGATATGTTGTCGGCATAAACTGCGTTTGACCAAACGCACCCGCCCACGAGCCCACGAGTAATTCGGGAGGGATATCTCCGCTTTGCAAAATTCTTAAGGTCGCGAGTAACTCACCCCTGAAAAATGCTTGCCTCTTGTCCGCGCAAATCAAGGTTGTTAGAGAACGCACGATCTCGCGCTTGCCCTGAATGCGTCCATAGTTGGACTCGACACCCCAGACCGCGACAATCACGTTGCGATCAACCCCATATTTTTGCTCAGCGTCGGCTAAGACCTTGGACCATTCTTTGAGCTTGGCACGCCCATCCTCCACGCGCTCTTGATCCACAAGACCTGCAAGATAATCCCAAATCGCTGTTCTGAATTCAGGCTGAAAAGAAAACGCCTTCAGCACATCGGGATCGGGCTCGACACCTTTCATCGCGCGATCAAACACCGCAGCTTGAATACCCTGAGAAACGACCGATTGGCGCAGACCTTTCACACAGGTATCAAAACTATCTGTTTGAGCAGAAACTGCGGATACGCTTAAGAGCAAACCAGCGACTAAAAGCCCTCGGATCGCGAAGCCGGAGCATAACGTTACCAATCGATTGTTCAACACATTCATACTTGATGCCCGCCTAAAGTGTCATAGATGACAATTGTAAGACGCTTAGGCGGACAAGACCCCAATTACTTCATCGGATTGAACTGATAACCATTACCAGAAGGTGTGATGGTGCCCATCGCAGGGAAGGGAAAATGAAAACCTCCCGCCATCATCTTTTCTTTGACGATCATGTCAAAAATTTTGCGACGTGACTGACGTGCCATCTCGGCATCCATGTCAAACGACACGGCCCAGTCAGGATTACGCGCAAATAACGCAGGCACGTTGGTCAGATCCGCCACATAAATAAAAGATTGCCCACCTGACCTTACCGTAAAAAGTGAATGGCCTGGTGTATGGCCAAAGGCGGCAACGGACGTGATGCCTGGCGCAACCTCAGAACCCGCTTCAAACTTGATCAAACGCTCAGCGGGGATCTGATTGAATACCCGCTGCGCATTCGTCATCGCGCCTTTCAAACCCCCAGTTGCCTTCTCCAGGCGCTCTTTATCCATCCAAAATGCGTACTCACTTGCAGGCACATACACCTTGGCGTTTGGATACACCAGCGATCCGTCTTTATAGAGCAAGCCATTAATATGATCGCCATGAAAATGACTAATCACGACATGATTGATATCTGCGGGTTTATAACCTGCGGCCGCCATATTCTCGATCATCTTACCTGTCGTAGGTCCACCGTTATTGGCAAAACCCGTATCCATCAAATAACGCTGATTTCCATTCACGATTAAAAAGGGTGTGAAAGGTAAATCGATGTAATGCGTCGGTAAGTTTTGCGCCGCAAGCAAGGCTTTCACTTCCTCAAACGGTGCATTTTTTACAAACTCAGCCACCAAAGGACGACGACTGATGCCATCGTTTAAGGCAATCACTTCCATTTCGCCGACTTTCAGCTTTTTAAAGCCAGGAGCAGGTAACGTTGGCACACCCAAATCAGGTGCTGCTTGCGCCCAAACTGTAGAAAATACGAGAAACGCAGCAGTCGCCAGGCCAGCGCCGAGCAATTTAAGTCTAGTGATCATGGCGTATTCCTGAAAATTGGATGAAAAAAGAAAGGTGTTGATTTAATTTAGCAGCTTTATGACTCAAGGGAAATAACTGAATGACGGACTTTAAAGGCTCAGTTATATTCATCAATCAAATTTATCTCTAAAAAAGGATCTCTATGCGCACATCACGCCGCTTTGGCTATTTTTTTAAGCTCTGTGCTCTAGCATTCGTTGGTTTCACCGCAATCGCAATGACTCAAGCTCAGGCGCAAACAAGCTGGCCCGACAAAGCCGTCACATTTATCGTGCCCTTTCCCCCAGGCGGGCCTGTCGACACCACAGCCAGAATGACGACCCAGGCAATGGCAAAAAACTGGTCGTCTCCCGCTGTCATTGACAATAAAGCAGGTGCCGGCGGCATTGTGGGCGCTCAAACAGCTGCCAAAGCACCACCCGATGGCCATCATTTCTTTTTTGCGGCCATTCATCACGCCGTGCTGCCCAGCCTAAATACAAAGTTGCCTTACGATATTCAAAAGGATTTTGTCCCGGTTGGCATGGGTGCGCGCTATCCCATCGTTCTAGTCGTGCATCCTTCTTTGCCAGTCAAATCCGTACAAGAGCTGATCGCCTATGCGAAAGCGAATCCAAATAAACTGTCCTACAGTTCTGCAGGTACTGGTGGTGGTACACACCTTGCGGGCGAGCTATTCGCTAGCCTGACTGGCGTCAAGATGCAGCACATTCCCTACAAAGGAAGCTCTCCTGCCATGCAAGACCTCGTAGGCGGCCAGGTACAACTGATGTTTGCCGACTCAACCTCCGCTCTTCCCTTTATCAAGTCAGGTCGGGTACGTGAGCTCGCGGTCGGCAATCCTGAGCCGTCCGTGTTTTTTCCGGACCTCCCAACGATCGCCTCCGCCGGAGTCAAAGACTATGAAGCTTATTCTTGGTCAGGCGTTGTCGCCCCCAAAGGCACTCCACCCGAAGCTGTCAAACAAGCGAACGCTCAGCTCAACAAGGTCTTGAAAGATCCTCAAGTGATCGAAATGATGAACAAAGCTGGACAAGAGCCTGTCGCCATGTCACCCGAAGAATTTGCGGCATTTCTTGATAATGAAATCAAGAAATGGAGCAAAACAATTCAGACAGCTGGAATCAAACCTGAGTAAGCACAATAAGGGACTTAGCTTACTTTGGGCAAGTTCTCAACATCATAACGATGCGTGAGTGATCGGTTCAACACAGGATCGATCAGACGAATCTCAAAATGAGCAGCGGGACGAATCGCACCTTGTGTGCCAACAGTCCCGCAACTCATCGCCACTCCTGCTGGCAATATCTCACTTTTGACATAGCGCGCAATCAAATCTATAGGATGCAGTAATGCAGACAAGAGACCGGATTGATATTGGACCCGCTTACCATCCTCAGTAATGTAAGACTCAATCCTTAATTGATCCCAGTGCGCCGCTACATCTTGAAAACGCCATGCTTCTGAGCCGACTGGTTTGGTGCACACCTGTTTCGATAAGGCGACGCTCACCGTCTCCAGCCCACGATCCGTATGGTCGGACGTCAGAGAAAGCAGCAACTCACCTTGATGGGTAAAGACAAATACCTCAACCTCGCCAGAACTCTCTTGCCCAACCACTTCGATCATTGAAGCTTGAGATAACGTCTGACTGGCGACACGATAAAAAAGCGGAACAGAACTTGGCCGAGGCACACCAATCGCAGCCAACTCCTCAATATGATGCTCGATTGCAGCATGATCACGCCCTGCCCATCCTGCGATGACCATTTGATGTATATCGATCGAGATTGATTGTTTAGATCCGTTAAGTACCAAAAGATCAAAATTTAATTCCATAGTATTTCCGAAAAATTTTTATAAATTTCAAGCGTTCAACACTCTAAATCGCGAACAACTTCGGCAACCAAAGTGCCAGAGCAGGAAAGAGTGCGAGCAACAAAAGCAATAAGATCATCGCCATGACAAACGGGATAGAACCAACAATCACAGGCGTCATCGAACCGCTGGTGCGAAGGCTTTGGACAACAAACAGATTTAAGCCAACGGGCGGTGTAATGAGTGCAGCCTCAACCAAAACAATAATGATGATACCTAGCCATATTGGATCAAAACCAAGCGCAATCATCACTGGGGCAACAATTGGTATCGTCGTAATCATCATGGACAGGGTTTCCATAAAGCAACCCAGTACAAGATAAAAAACAATTAGTAGCAAAAGCATCACATAAGGCGAAAATCCTAATCCGGTAATTGCATTCGTCAATGCTGCGGTCAATCCCGTTGCAGACATCACGAAATTTAAAAAACTAGCGCCCACGACGATCAGCATAATCATGGCTGAAGAGCGCATTGTATTTTCAAGAGATTCACGCACCATCGCGATAGTCAGACGACGATAGGCCGCAGCCAAAAACATCGCACCCAGCACACCTAATGCTGCGGCTTCCGTTGGCGTCGCAACACCCGCATAAATTGAACCCACCACCAACAAAAATATTCCCATCGGTGGCACGAGGTGCACCAATGATTTCAAACGCTCTGACCAACTTGCATGGATACGCTCACCACCCCAAGCTGGCTTGTACATACAAGCCAGAATAATCGTCAGCATGAATAGGCCTGCAAGTAACAGTCCTGGCAAAATTCCTGCAAGATAGAGCTTAGGCACCGAAGAGTTGGTCAACACACCATAGATCACGAGGTTGATTGACGGAGGAATCAAAATCCCCAACGTTCCTCCTGCAGCAATACTGCCTAAGAAAAGTGATTCGTTATACCCACGCTTTGCGATTTGAGGCAACGCGACTGTGCCGACCGTTGCTGCAGTGGCAACACTCGAACCAGAAGTCGCTGCAAACAGCGCTGAAGCACCAATATTTGCATGCATTAAGCCACCGGGCAGCCATGAGAGCCATAGACTCAGTGATGAGTACATACGCTCTGCAAATCCCGCACGCAGCAAAAGCTCTCCGAGCAAAATGAACAAAGGAATCGCAACAAGCAAAAATTCTGTATTCGTTGTCCAGGCCAATTCACCCATTGCTCGTGACAGTGGAAGCATCGAAAAAATTTGATCAAGCGCGATTCCAAGTACACCAAGCGCTGCGCCGACAGGAATACTCAGACCAATTAAAACCAATAGGATTGTCAAGGCAGTTGCAATCATGATGCACGATCCTCCATCACACGGCGCTTTCCAGCAATCGCTTCTTCTTTCGCTTCTTCTTGTGACAAGCGTGCGCCTGCCATTTCGTTCACCATCCGATAATCACCCGTGACAAGTGCGCGACTGGCGCGCTCAAGCATCAACGCCAATACCACGACCATCCAAGCCAGACCCAAGAACCACAAACCCTGTGGCAGCCACAATGGCGTGGCTAATGGCGTATTGGCAGTCGAACTTTGCATCCAAGAAGTCGCGACCACTTCATACGCATAACGCGTCAACATTGTTAAAAATACAGCTAGTGCAACGAGGGATAACCAGTCGAGAAACGCTGCGATTCGAACAGAAAAATGCTGGTAGAAAACATCTACACGAACATTCGCACGCTCGAGAACAACCAATGCAAATGACCATGTGGTGCTAATCGCAAAAGCGTACCCAGAAAGCTCATCCGCACCTCCAATAGAAATGGAGAAAAGCTTTCTGACGATGACATCAAAGCACACTAAACCTGCACTCAACAGCGTCAGAATGCCCCCTCCCCACACTCCCCAACGAGAAATGCGATGCGCATACGAGAGTCCTGAGGTCTGTTGAGTGTCCATGGTGAGTCTCTTATTTCTTTGCTACGACATTCAACTTTTTACCAATGGTCGCATTGAAATCAGCTACGCACTGAGCGGAACAACGTGCCGCCCATTTCGGCAAAATCACATCTACGAGTAGCTTATCAAGCATCGCTTTATCCGCAGCAGAAGGCGTGACCAGAGTCATCTTGCCCTTTACTTCAAATGGGCAGCTTGCTTTGCCTGTATTACAAGCGTAACCCTGCTCAGTCTGCTCATTGGCAGCACTCCACATCGTATTCATCAAATTATTGATGTTTGTTTGCAAAAATGCCTGAACCTTTGGATCAATCTTGTCCCATGCCTTTTGATTCACTGCATGGATTTGCTGATTCCAGTTAATTGGCAACGCGAGCAAATGTGTTGAGACTTCATACCATTTGGCCGAGTAACCTGAAAGTGAACCCGTAATCGCACAGTTCACAACTTTGTTTTGCAACGCCGGCACAACCTCACCAAAAGCAATCGTGACGCTTGTACCGCCCAGCGCTTGCACAAACTCGGCCTGTGTTCGACTGCTTGTGCGAACTTTCAATCCCTTCAAGTCGCTGAGGTCTTTAATCGGTGCATTGCAAAAAATGACTTGAGCAGGATATGGAGACAGTCCAAGAATCTTAACGTTGCTATTGCCACCATAAAGTTTGGCATAAACAGGCTCGAATAGATTTGTGATTTCACGCGCGGTCTTCACATCTGGGGCTAAACCTGGCAGATCGATCGCTTCGTTAATCGGATTATCGCTGGCAAAATAGGACAAAGTCGCTGTGCCAAACTCAATCACACCTTGACCAATCAGACGCATCAACTCTGGGCCTTTTAAACCCATTTGGTTAAAACCCTGAATTTCAGCTGTCACACGTCCTTTTGATAATTCAGGAATCGTCTTGGTCCAAAAGGGCTGCTCAAAATCTTTATATGCTGTGAGGTTACTTAAACCACCGACAATTTTTAGCTGGGTGCGTGGAAGCTCTTGCGCAACTGCGTTAGTCGTCATCAATACAGCAGTGCTCAGCGCTGCAAGCATTATCTTCTTCATGAGTGAGTCTCCTAGATAACGGGGTGTAGAGCCTGTGTCGATCTCCCGCATGCAATCGACACAGTTTTCAACTGCCTTAAATTTTTAAATGATAGCTAATTGAGTATTTAACTTGT
>JBIKOQ010000341.1:0-2944 GCA_044357955.1 Burkholderiaceae bacterium
GGTTGAGGTCATGTTGATATTGACCAACGCCAATGGCTTTGGGTTCGATTTTGACGAGTTCGGCCAGAGGGTCTTGCAGACGCCGAGCAATCGACGCGGCACCGCGCAGACTCACGTCCAGATCTGGAAACTCAAGCGCAGCCAGCTCAGAAGCAGAATAGACAGAAGCCCCTGCCTCGGACACGACCACACGCGTGAGTTTGAGATCAGGTTGTTCGGACATGAGATCCGCCACCAGTTTTTCTGTTTCACGCGAGGCTGTCCCGTTGCCAATGGCAACCAACTCAATGTGATGGCGGCGTGCAATCGCAGCCAGTGTCGCCAAGGATCCTGCGCGGTCACGCCGTGGTTCAAAGGGGTAGACCGTTGCTGTTTCAACCAGTTTTCCGGTGTGATCGATCGCGGCAACCTTCACGCCGGTCCGAATGCCCGGGTCAAGGCCTAGCACCGCTTTAGGGCCCGCGGGTGCGGCAAGCAAGAGATCTTTGAGGTTGGCGGCAAACACACGAATGGCTTCGGTCTCGGCACTTTCCCGCAGTCGGGTCATCATCTCTGTCTCGAACATCGTCAACAGCTTGACGCGCCAGGTCCAGCGTGCAACATCTGCTAGCCATTTCGCACGCGGTGAGGGCATCGCATCAAAGAGATCGCGGCCCAACTTCAGAAATTGAGCAACGCGCTCGACACAAGGGTGCGGGACCAAAATATCCTGGCTCGCCTCAAGGCCGATTCGTAGCTCAAGGACGCCTTGTTGACGCCCACGAAGCATGGCGAGCACTCGATGCGAGGGGAGTGTGCGCAAGGGTTCGCAAAACTCGAACCAGTCGCGGAAATTTGCACCTTCGGCTTCTTTACCTTCTGAGACCTTGGAATAGAGGTAGCCCTGAGACCACAGGTGCGTGCGCATGTCTGCAAGTAAATCTGCATTTTCACCATAACGCTCTGCAAGAATGTCACGTGCGCCATCCAAGGCTGCCTTGGGATCTGTAATATTTGCATCCGGATTTAAATATTTCGCAGCCAGAATGAGCGGATCGCAGCTTAGGTCGGTCAGAATGGCATCGGCGAGGGGTTCCAGGCCGGCCTCGCGGGCAATCTGCGCGCGCGTTCGACGCTTGACTTTGAAAGGGGTGTACAAATCTTCGAGCCGCTGTTTAGTGTCAGCTTGCTGGATAGATTTTTCAAGTTCGGGGGTGAGTTTTTGTTGTTCGGCAATCGACGCCAAAATCGCCGCCCGACGCTCCTCTAGATCGCGTAGGTAAAGTAAGCGTGTGTCTAGGTTGCGCAGCACGGTATCGTCGAGTCCCCCCGTGGCTTCTTTGCGGTAACGTGCGATGAAAGGCACGGTTGCGCCATCTTTGAGCAACTCGATGACGGCCGCGACCTGCTGGGGCTTGACGCTTAGTTCTTGGGCCAGTTGTGCGGTGATGCGCAGCTCGGCTTGTGCTGCCGTGACAGGCGCGGCAAAGGTGGGGGACGGTTTTGTACTTGAATCGCTCATTGTTTCCAGAACTTTATAGAGGGCGGCAAACGGACGATTTTGCCACAAGACCGGAATGAGCTCTGTTTCAACGGGGTATGATCCGGCTTGCCCTTTGGTGTCCTCTATGCACGAACCTACGATTTCCGAGCTTTTCTCCCTTGATGGTCCTTTGGCCGCGATGTCCCCTGGCTTTCGCGTCCGGTCGTCCCAGATCGAGCTGGCTCAGGCCGTCGAGCGCACCATTGCTGAACGCTCGACCTTGGTTGCGGAGGCCGGTACCGGTACAGGCAAGACGTGGGCGTATTTAGTCCCTGCATTGCTTGAGGGCGGAAAGGTGTTGGTCTCAACAGGGACCCGCACGCTCCAAGATCAGCTTTTCTCACGCGACTTGCCCAGAGTACGCGAGGCCTTGAGCCTGCCCGTATCGATCGCCTTGTTAAAAGGACGTGGCAATTATGTTTGTCACTACCACCTTGAGCGCTTGCAAGGCGAGGATCGCGCGCTGCATTCGCGGGGGGAGGTCCAACAATTACGACATATTCAAACATTTTCTCAGCAAAGCAATACGGGTGATCGCTCGGACCTGCCTTCAGTTCCCGAAGACGCCGAGATCTGGCAGCGCGTCACCTCCACACGCGAAAATTGTCTCGGTCAGGACTGCCCCAACGTACGAGACTGTTTTGTTTTAAAGGCCCGTCGTCAAGCTCAAGAAGCCGATATCGTCGTTATTAATCACGCTCTTTTCATGGCGGATTTGATGTTGCGCGACGAGGGTATTACAGATTTATTACCCGCAGCAGATACGGTCATTTTTGATGAGGCGCATCAGCTCCCCGATACGGCGACGCGCTTTCTTGGGACAAGTGTCTCCACGCACCAGTTACTGGATTTAGCCAAATTAGTCGAAATCGCAGGTTTGGCGCATGCGCGTGAGCTCACCAATTGGTCTGAGCAGGCGCGTCGTATCGAGCATGCGACCAAGGAGCTCAGGCTCAATTGCGCCGCTCTCGAAAAGCTTCCATCACGTCGTGTGACGTTCGAGGCATTTCCGACGCCCGAGGGTTTTGATGCGGCGCGCGAGGTATTGCAAACCGCGCTTGATGAGATTGCAGGCTTATTATCCAGTGTGGAGGAAAAACACCCGGATTTGACCGCTGCCGCCCGCACGGCCCATGAGCTCGCCGAACGTTTATCACAATGGGGCAAACCGACGCGCTCAAGTCGCATGCCAATCGAAGACAACCAGCAGGTTGTTCGGTGGGTCGAGCTCGGTCTGCATCATGTTCGCTTGCATGCTGCACCCTTGTCGGTTGCCGAGGCTTTTTCGCGTTACAGGCAGGGAGGTCAAGCGTGGGTCTTCACCTCTGCGACGCTGTCCGTGCATGGAGATTTTTCTCACTTCACGTCACGCTTGGGACTAGAAAAGGCGGAGACCTTGCGGATGGAGTCGCCTTTCGATTA
>JBIKOQ010000024.1:0-9721 GCA_044357955.1 Burkholderiaceae bacterium
AGCAATCGATGCGTCATGCGCTACACCCACCATTCCTAGGCCATCGCGCGCAGCCGCTGCCACTCCCATGACATGAGTGCCATGATCTGGGAAATTAGGATATTCTGGATTCGGAAAGGGGGCCCGCTGTGAGGGCCAATAAACACGATTCACGAACTCTTTGTGACTTAATTGGGCCTGATCATCTGCGATACCGATTCGGACACCCTTACCGGTAAAGCCTAATGCCCAAGCATCAGCGGCATAGGTGTATTGCAGGCCCCAGTTTGCGAAGTATTCTGGTGTGTAGAAAATAGAAGGGGTGGATTGACTGTTTGCAATATTTGCCAACGCAAATAAAGCAAGGCTTGTACAAGCTTTTCTGTACGAAATCATAAGTCCCCATACTAAGCAGTACAACCAATTAAATCCTAATAAAAATTAAATAAGTTGTAGCATAAAAAAATAACTCAATTATTCGCTAATATATATTTTAGATACTTTAGATATTTTTTTAGATATTTTATAGAGTAAAGCTCAGGTAACGATAGAGGCAAAGGAGACCTTGTGAAATCATTTAAATTTACCTATTTCATTATTGCTTTTCTTTTAATGGGGCTTTTTGGTGTAGTCAATAATTTCGCGATGGCTAATCCAGATCCCAATGAGATGCTCAATCAGTTTGAAAGGACATCAGGAAAGTATGAGGGCTTTCGGCGATCGGGTGCAAAGGGTGTTTGCGCAATGGGTGAATTTGTAGGCAGTGCAGAAGGTAGAAATATTTCTATCTCCTCTGCTTTTAGCGGTAATGTCGTCCCAGTCATTGTCCGCTTTTCAATAGGGGGTCCAAATCCCAAAGCCGCTGACAATACGAAATCACAACGGAATTTAGCATTGCAATTTAATTTACCTGGCAATGAATTCTGGCAAATGGGTAATATTTCTTCACCCATGTTTGGCTTTACGACGCCTGAACAGTTATTTGGGCGCCTGCAATCTTTGCAGGCTGATCCAATCACGAAGGCAGCTGATCCAGCGAGAGTTAAAGCTTTTGCAGATGCCAATCCAGCAGTACTGATTCAAGGGAAGTACTTTGCTTCGAAAGCTGTTCCCGCAAGTTATGCCTCAACGAATTACTGGGGGGTGCACGGTTTTGGTTTTTCAAATGCACGCAATCAGAAAGTCTGGGGCAAATGGGTTTTTGAGCCCATCGAAGGCGTGCAAACACTGACCGATGAAGAAGCGAAGGCGAAAGATCCAAATTTTTTATTTGATGAGTTGCGACAACGCGTCGCTGCGGGTAAAGCATCTTTCAATTTCAATCTTGAGATTGCTGAAGCAGGGGATATTCTGGACAATGCCACGATCCCCCTTCCAGAGGGCAGAAAGAAGGTCACTCTTGGTGTACTAAAGGTTGTGTCAGTTTCACCAGATAATACTGGTCCCTGCTTAAACATCACGTTTGATCCAAATAACATGCCAAAAGGCGTTGAGGGCGCACCAGATCCAACGTTGCGAGCAAGAACAGCCCCTTATGCTGTTGGTTTGGGTCGTCGCCTCGTCGAGGGCTCGAGGCAGTAAATTTCATGAAAATGCGATGGGTGTCAATCTGACACCTGGTTGAGCTATATTTATCACACTAGTTTCTAGGGTATTACTGGATAGGTTGTTCGTAAAAACCGGTATAGACTCAAGCGAGAAAATAGTTGTTATTCAAATTTACTTAGTTATCTGAGGAGACCGCTCGATGATGCAGATCCAATTAACGGTGAACGGGCAGGCAGTCACCCTGAGCGCCGCCCCTAATACCTTGCTGGTCCAGGCGCTACGTGAGCACCTTAACCTGACGGGTACCCATGTCGGCTGTGATACTGCTCAATGTGGTGCCTGCACCGTTCTCATGAATGGAAATGCAATCAAATCCTGCAATGTGCTGCTCGCCCAAGCGCAGGGTGCAGAGGTCTCGACCATTGAGGGCCTAGCGCAAGCCGATGGAACGATGCACCCAATGCAGGCGGCTTTTAAAGACTGCCACGGCTTGCAATGCGGCTATTGCACGCCCGGCATGGTGATGAATGCGGTTGATATTTGCCGAAAGCATCCTAATCCGAGCGCACAACAGATCCGCGAGCAACTAGAAGGCAATATTTGTCGTTGCACCGGTTATCAAAACATCGTCAAGGCTGTGCAGCAAGGTGCTGCCGCCATGAAAGCCTAAGGAGCTGACCATGGGTGCAAATGAATTCGCGAAATTGCCGCATATCGGTGAATCAGTTTTACGCAAAGAAGATTACCGCTTCCTGACCGGCGCAGGTCAATACACCGACGACATTACTCTTACGCGTATGGCACATGCGGTATTTGTGCGCTCGCCACATGCGCATGCCCTCGTTAAAAGCGTCGATACACGCGCGGCCAAAAGTGCCCCTGGTGTGATTGGCGTTCTCGAGGGCAAGGACGTTGCGAACGACAAGATCAACGGCTTGCCTTGTGGCTGGTTAATTACCAGCACGGATGGTCAGCCGATGAAGGAGCCACCACATCCTATTTTGGCATTGGATAAGGTCCGCTACGTCGGTGACCATGTCGTCATGGTGGTGGCTGAAACGCTTGAACAAGCCAAAAATGCAGCGGAGCTTGTCGAAGTCGAATATCAGCCCTTGTCAGCCGTCGTGGATGTGCGCGATGCGAAGGGTGGTGCAGCGCTGCATGATATTGCGCCGGATAACCATTGCTACAAATGGGCAATTGGTGACAAGGCACTCGTGGATGCGGCCTTTCAGGGTGCTGCGCACGTGACAAAGCTTGATCTGATCAATAACCGTCTTGTGCCTAACGCGATGGAGCCGCGCGCCGCGATTGGTTCTTACAGTCGCGCCAATGATGACTACACACTGTATGTCTCAAATCAAAACCCGCACGTTGAACGCTTGTTGATGACAGCCTTCGTGATGGGTTTGCCTGAACACAAAGTCAGAGTGATTGCGCCAGACGTCGGCGGCGGCTTTGGTTCAAAGATCTATTTATACGCAGAGGATGTTTGCCTAACCTGGGCCTCGAAAAAACTCAATCGCAACATCAAGTGGGTGTGCGAACGAGGGGAGGCTTTCTTGTCTGACGCCCATGGGCGTGATCACTCGAGCCATGCTGAACTGGCGATTGATAAAGATGGAAAATTCTTAGCCTTGCGTGTGCACACAGATGCAAACCTGGGCGCTTATCTCTCTACGTTCTCAACTTGCGTCCCAACCATCCTTTATGCAACCTTGTTAGCAGGGCAATACACTACACCGCTGGTCTATGCTGAGGTCGATGCATGGTTTACCAATACGGCACCTGTGGATGCGTACCGTGGTGCGGGACGGCCTGAAGCAACTTATTTGCTTGAGCGTATCGTCAGTCGTGCGGCCTTTGAACTTGGACTGTCACAAGACGAAATCCGTCGCCGTAATTTTATTACCCAGTTTCCGTATCAGACACCTGTGGCGCTCCAATACGATGTGGGCGATTACGTTGCCTGTATGGATGCTTCGCAAAAACTTGCAGATGTTGCTGGGTTTAAAGCACGACAGGCTGCGAGCAAAGCACAAGGTAAATTGCGTGGGATTGGCTATTCGAGCTATATCGAAGCTTGCGGCCTTGCTCCCAGCAACATTGCAGGTGCTTTAGGTGCGCGTGCCGGTTTGTTTGAGTGTGGTGAAGTGCGCGTCCATCCAACCGGTAGCGTGACAGTCTTTACGGGCTCGCATAGCCACGGTCAAGGTCATGAAACGACTTTTGCGCAGGTCGTTGCTTCTCGCTTGGGTATTGCTGTGGATGCTGTGGATATCGTGCATGGTGATACTGGACGCGTCCCTTTCGGTATGGGTACCTACGGATCGCGTTCAATTTCCGTGGGTGGTTCGGCGATCATGAAGGCGCTCGACAAGATCGAAGCCAAAGCGAAGAAGATCGCGGCTCACCTGCTTGAGGCCTCAGACACGGACATCGATTTCGCGAATGGTGAATTTACCGTGCGCGGAACCGACAAAAAGATTCCTTTCGGTACTGTGGCACTCACTGCATACGTACCCCACAATTATCCCTTAGAGACTTTAGAGCCCGGTTTAAACGAAACGGCGTTCTATGATCCGACTAACTTTACCTTCCCTTCGGGCACCTACATTGCCGAGGTTGAAATCGACCCTGAAACGGGGGTGGTGCGCTTAGACCGGTTCACCGCAGTCGATGACTTTGGCACCATCATCAATCCTATGATTGTGGAGGGTCAGGTACACGGTGGCTTGGTGCAAGGAATTGGACAGGCCCTCATTGAAAACTGTGTCTATGACCGCGAAACAGGGCAGTTGTTGACGGGCTCCTTCATGGACTACGCGATGCCACGCGCCGATGATTTTCCGGAGTTCAAGATTGGTCATGTTTGCACACCCTGCACGCATAATCCGCTTGGTACCAAAGGCTGCGGAGAAGCCGGTGCGATTGGCTCGCCTCCCGCCATCATCAATGCCGTGTTAGATGCCTTAGCGCCCTTGGGTGTCAAGGATATCGACATGCCCGCGACTCCACACCGCGTGTGGCAAGCGATTCAAGCCGTTAAAGCCTAAGGAGGGATTGGACATGTATGCATTCAACTATGAGCATCCGAAAACTCTAGCCGACGCCAGCAAGCTGGTGCAAGCGGGTGGGCAAGCCTTGGCAGGTGGTCAAACACTGTTGGCGTCGATGAAGCAACGCCTGATGCAACCCGAGCAACTCGTTGATTTGCGTTTGATCCCAGAACTTGTGGGCGTGCGCAAAGAAGGCGACCAACTCGTGATCGGTGCGATGACTAAACATTGCGATGTCGAGCACAATGCTTTGGTCAAGCTGCATATCCCCGCTCTTGCGGCGCTAGCAGGTGGTATTGGCGATCGACAAGTACGCGCTATGGGAACCATAGGCGGTTCGGTCGCGAACAACGACCCAGCAGCCTGTTATCCAAGTGCCTTGTTAGCGTTGGGCGCAACGGTTCACACTGAGACCCGCAAGATCAGCGCGCAAGACTTTTTTCTGGGAATGTACGCTACGGCGCTCAACCCTGGAGAACTGATCACTGCGGTGAGCTTTCCGATTGCTAAGCGTGCAGCGTATGCAAAGTTCAAACAAGCGGCCTCACGTTTTGCGATGGTGGGTGTGTTTGTTGCGGACACAGCACAGGGTGTGCGTGTGGCTGTGACGGGTGCTTCAAGTGGGGTGTTTCGTCATGCCGGCCTCGAGGCTGCCTTGACCAAGAGCTTTGCACCTGAAGCGGTTGCAGGGGTCGCGGTGGATGACACTGAGCTCAATAGCGATATTCATGCTTCGGCAAGCTATCGGGCGCAGCTCATCAAAGTCCAGACGCGTGTTGCCGTTCAGCAAGCACTCGCCTAGCGTGGAAAGCCAAGGCGTTGGCTCGGTGCAAGCCTTGATAGAGGCGCTTGCCTCGGTGGGCTATTTGGCCGAACGACGCTTGGCGACAGCTGTGTATCTAAGCCTGACCTTGCAGCGTCCCTTGCTGCTGGAGGGCGAGCCTGGTGTCGGTAAAACAGAACTCGCAAAAGCATTGTCCAACGTTTTGCAACGCCCACTGGTACGTTTGCAGTGCTACGACGGCATGGAGCAACGCGAAGCCTTATACGAATGGAACCACTCCGCGCAGTTGATGCATATGCGTGCCCAACAAGATCACGCGACGCCCGATCAGCTTGAACATGCGATTTATCAAGAAAAGTATCTGTTACGCCGTCCAATGTTGCAGGCTTTACAGACACCTGCGCCGGGAGCGGTGTTGTTGATCGATGAGGTCGATCGTGCGGATGCCCCCTTTGAGGCATTCTTATTAGAGTACTTGGGTGAATACCAGGTGACTATTCCAGAACTCGGTACGGTTCGTGCACAGATTCCACCTGTCACGATTCTGACCAGTAATCGAACGCGGGATTTAAATGACGCAGTCAAACGGCGTTGTTTGTATCACTGGATGGATTATCCAGATCGCGAGCGCGAGCTTTCCATTGTGCGTCAGAGCGTACCCCAAGCGAGCCAAGCTTTGGCAGAGCAGGTGGCAAGTTTTGTCGAACGCTTACGATCGGCACCTTTTGCGAATGCCTTGAGTCGTTCGCCCGGTATCGCTGAAAGCGTGGAGTGGGCGCGAGCATTGGTTGCGCTTAATACCTTGCAGCTTGATCCTGAAGTGATTCAAAGCACCGTCGGTATCTTATTTAAACAACGTGAAGATCTTGCCGCACTTGAACCGATGCTAGATGCCTTGTTGGCACCCTATCCCGACGCTTAGCGCTCTTGTATGAATCTTGGCGATGCGCGCGCAGGAAAAATGGCCGATAACATTGTCGGGTTTGCACGCACCCTAAGACGGGCTGGTTTTCCGATGGATAGTGAGCGTATGTGTGTTGCGCTCGAATCTGCCTTATTGATTGGTCTCGAAGACAAGCGAGATTTTCGGGCAGCTCTGGAAGCCACCTTGCTGTGCAGGCAGCAAGACCGAGAGGTCTTCGATCAGTTGTTTGAGGCGTATTTTCGTAATCCAGAGCTCACGCAACAGTTATTAGCCCAAATGTTGCCCAAGACCACTGAAGCTGCACCTGCACCCAAGCGACGTGCGCGTGCGCAAGAGGCCTTGGCTGCAATCACGTCAAACAGTGCGCGCGCTCACGCGCAAGAAGACGCTGTTGACTTTGATGCCGCCATGACGGCAAGTGATCAAGTGCGACTGAGACATGCTGATTTTGAAGGCTTGAGTGCAAGTGAGTTTAAGCTTGTGCAGCGTCTTGCATGTGAGATCCCTTTGCCATGGCCACGCGTATCCGCGCGACGGACACAACGCAGTCGTTCCGGTGCTCGGGTAGATTGGGCGCATACGCTGAGAGAGTCAGCCCGTTTAGGAGGTGAGTTATTGGCCTTGCCTTATTTGACGAGGCGCACTCAAACTTTACCTGTATTGATATTGATTGATGTATCGGGCTCGATGGAGCGCTACGCCAGACTGATGCTGGCCTTCTTGCATCAAAGTACGCACGGCCTAGCACGTTCGGTCTATGCCTTTGGTAACCAGTTGACGGATTTAAACAGTGCTTTTAGGCATGCAGACTCGGATGCGATGCTGTTGACTGCCAATCAACTTATTCAAGATTTTGCAGGTGGTACACAAATCGGACATTCGCTTGCACAATTGCGCTTAACGCAGCACCGGCAATTGATTGGTCGTCGCACGGTCGTGCTGTTGATCACCGATGGTCTTGATACTGGCGAGGCAAGCGCGCTTGCCCAAGAACTGGCTTGGCTCAAGCGTAATTGTCGAAGTCTGTTATGGTTAAATCCCTTGTTGCGGTTTGAGCATTATGCTCCGATCGCTGGTGGTGCGAGCGTATTGCAGAAATATGCGGATGGCATGCTTGCGATTCACGACTTGGCGCACTTAGAACAATTGGCACAGTCATTAGCCGAGTTGGTGAAACAGTAATAAGCAGTTAATGATCAGAAAATAAACAGTCAATCTAGATACGAGAGAATCTTATGGATATGCAAGGTAATCGGCAACTCGGTGTGTCACAGCAACAAGCTTGGGACGCCCTGAATGACCCCGCGATCTTAAAAGCGTGTATCCCTGGTTGCGAAAAGTTTGAGTTGACTGCGGACAATCAATACGCGGTGCTTGTTGCTGTCAAGATTGGACCTGTTGCGGCTAAATTCAACGGCAAAGTGACGTTGGCAGACATCCAGGCACCGAATTCTTATTCTTTACAGTTTGAAGCGCAAGGCGGTGTCGCTGGTTTTGGACAAGGCGAGTCAAAAGTTGAGCTCGAAGCCAACCCTCAGGGTTGTGAACTGCGCTATACGGTGCACTCAAAGGTGGGCGGTAAGATCGCCCAGCTGGGACAACGACTGATCGATGGCGTGGCTAAATCGATGGCAGAAGATTTCTTTAAACGCTTTGAGCTCGCACTCCAAGAAAAGTATCCCGACTCGATTCTCGCGCAGCCGTCGGAGGATCAAGAAGAGGGTGCATCAACTCAGCCATCTTCTGCGCAGGCACAGCACTCAAGGATGTTTAAGTGGTTGTGGCCTTTGGTTGTTGGGGTTGTGGGGGGCGTAGCGTTTTGGTGGCTTACGCGTTAATGATTAGTTTGCGACTGGAGCGCGCGTCACGCGCATGGGTTTACTTTTAAATCGGAGATCAGCTTGCCAAAGATCGTAAGCTGATTGTTGCGCTAGCCATACTCGTGCTTCCCCACCACGGTCGATGCCAAGCCATGCTTCAATACGTAATGCCATATCGGGCGAAATGGCTGCATGACCGTTGATCATGCGCGAGAAGGCTACACGCGATACCCCAAGTTGTTCAGCAGCCTGAGTGACATTAAGACCTAGTGCAGGTAACACATCATCTCGTATGGTGAGCCCAGGATGTGGCGGGTTGTGCATGCGCTTCATTTATCGTTCCTAATGGTAGTCTTGGTAATCAACCAGCACGGCATCTATGCCCTCAAAAACAAATGTCATACGCCAGTTTCCGCTTACCCATACAGAAAAGTGCTTTTTCAATGCTCCGCCCTTAAGTGGGTGAAGTTTCCAGCCTGGTAGGTTCATTCCATTGGCATCGGTTGATTCGTTAAGTCTTGAGAGCATTCTCGAAAGACGAGGTGCATGGATGGCTTGGATGCCAACTTTGCTTCCTGTTTCAAAGAAAATTTGTAGACCTTTATGATTGAAAGATTTAATCATTCAGATTGTATCGTGTAGCGTTACGCATTGCAATTAAGTTGAGTTTATTTTTCAAGACTTCATGCATATATTTTGCTGAGACGAGTTGTTTTACGCAATATGACAAAAATGTCATTAATTCGGGATTTCTTGGCCCTTGCGGTAGCCGCCCACTTTCTTGACATAGTTCAGTAAGTCAACGAAAAAAGGATTGAAGCTAAGCGTAGAAGAGTCGCCGACAATTAATAGCTTGCGGCGGGCGCGGGTCATGCCAACGTTCATGCGACGGATGTCGGAGAGGAAACCAATTTCGCCATATGGGTTACTACGCGTCAATGAAATCGCAATGATGTCGCGCTCCTGACCCTGAAATGAATCAACGGTACCCACGCTCAGCATACGGGACAGGAGTAACGCGTTGAGATCACTGTTTTCCTCAATGGTATCCATCAAATAGTTAATTTGAGCGCGGTAGGGTGCAATCACGCCAATGCTGAGCGGTTCGTGTTCGTGCTCAGCTTGGTCGTAGGGCACGAGGATTTCAGTAAGACGCGCGAGTAGTAAGTGCGCTTCCTCGGGGTTTGCCGTTGAGTGACTTTCGGGAAGGGTCACCTCAAGAAAGTCGCAACCCGCTGTGTCTAGAAACTCTACTGGGAGGTCAGGCGTAAAACCCGGGTCATAAGCATCTAAGCCGGCATGACGAACACT
The DNA here is from genome assembly GCA_044357955.1 of Burkholderiaceae bacterium. GTDB lineage: Bacteria > Pseudomonadota > Gammaproteobacteria > Burkholderiales > Burkholderiaceae_B > Zwartia. The sequence goes on from JBIKOQ010000024.1 coordinate 9,427, forward strand.
TTGGTGCGCCACTAATTGGCCGTGGTAGAACTTTTCTGAACTGAAACCCATGATTTGTTCGTGCATGCGGTACTGCACGGTTAGCATTCGGGCCGTATCCGGCTGTCGATTGATGCACTTTTCGAAAAGTGTTTTGCGCAGGCCTTCGCGTGCGGCTTGTTCGCTTTTTACGGTGGGCGGTAACTGGTGGTGATCGCCCGCGAGGATAATTCGCTGACCCTTGGCAATCGGAATCCAACAACCCAGCTCTAAGGCCTGAGCAGCTTCGTCGATAAAGACGGTTTCAAAGCTAAGG
>JBIKOQ010000001.1:0-28832 GCA_044357955.1 Burkholderiaceae bacterium
AAAGACATCATGATGGCCTGCGTTTCGGTCAGACCGGATTTGACCATGGCGATGCCGGTCACGACACCCCAAATCCCTAAGGCGATGAGGCCTGGACTCACGGCCTGAAATCCGGCGCGCATCGCGTCTCTGCGCTGAACGCTGAGCGAAGGTGAGGTTTGCTGCGAGGTAAGCGGGGAAGACAATGGAATCAGGATCAGCAAAAGATAGATATTTTCGGTATTGTAGACCTCCTGCTTGGTACAATGGTGTCATTGAATTTGAGTGAAGAGAAGACGAATGACCCAAGCAACCAATATCGGCAAAAACCAAAGCCCTGTGATCGTCACTGCAGCGGATTTACCCCTCCATTGTCCAGGCTCCAAAGCGCCTCTTTGGAGTATGCACCCTCGCGTGTTTTTAGACATTGTCGATACAGGTTCGGTCAAGTGTCCTTATTGCAGCACCGAGTACAAGCTCGCCGAAGGCACCGTGGTCCACGGTCACTAAGCGCTCACCCACCGCAGCAAAGACCTCCTGTGCCCAATATATTCGCCACCGCCGAAGAAGCAGAGCTTGCGTTTTACGACGCACTCGAGCGCGCTGACTTGTCCAGACTGATGCAAGTCTGGGCCGACGATGAGGAAATCATTTGCGTGCATCCCGGTGGTCTGAGAATCGTTGGTTTGCATGCGGTCAAAGAATCATGGCAAGAAATATTAGCCAATGGCGGCTTGGCCATTCGTCCCTCTGCGCCCACAGTCCTGCACAGCATGATGAGCGCCGTGCATTCATTGATTGAACAAATCACCATGCATGGCACGCAAAGCACCGAGGTCGCGCATTGCTATGCCACCAACATCTACCATAAAGGCCCGACGGGCTGGCGTCTTGTGATGCACCATGCCTGCGCAGCACCTGCCGAGGCGAATGCATTTGATTTACAAGACAGCTCGGGACTTTTACACTGACGCCCTGCCCGCCGTGACCGCAACCCCTGACGATGCCTCTTACCTGGATGTCGCTTCTTTAAAAGCCGCGCTTGATCTGGACTCTTGCCCAGTACCGGCCTGGTTACCCGACCGTCAATCACAAACATTGTTCGGTGCACTGGCAGCCCCCTATAACCGCATCAGATTTGTGCGGGAGCGCGTGAACACGCCAGATGGTGACTTCATCGATCTAGACTGGAACACCCCGGCACTCCAACTGCGCTCAAAACGTAAGCAGGATCCCGCGCTCGCTCACACAGCGGCCGTGCGCTGGATCACCCCCGCGGATCAAGAGCAACTCAATTCAGGTGCGACGCAGCCAGCACTCGTATTGCTGCACGGCCTCGAAGGCAGCAGTCAAAGTCGCTACGCCCAATCCATTACCCAACATTTTTTGGCTTTGGGCTGGCTCGTGGTTGTTGCGCACTTTAGGGGCTGTTCGGGCTTTCCCAACCGTTTGGCACGCGCCTATCACTCGGGCGACTCGGAAGAGATCTCCTTTATCCTCGATACGGTCCATCAACGCGCACCGAACGCGCGATGGCATGCAATTGGTGTTTCTTTGGGTGGTAACGCTCTGCTCAAAAGACTAGGGGAGGCGCCTACACAATTTAACTGGCTCCAAGCTGCGGCTGCGATCTCCGCCCCCTTGGATCTTGTCGCGGCAGGCAATCACTTGTCCGACAATCTCTTTAACCGCGAAATTTATTCGAGGTATTTTCTGTGCACGCTTAAACCAAAGGTTTTAGAAAAATCTCGTCGCTTTCCGGGTGTGATTGATGTGATGCGGATGAATCAAGCACGCGATTTACGTGATTTTGATAATGCGTACACCGCACCTATGCATGGCTTTAAAGATGCCACAGACTATTGGCAACAATCTTCTTCAAAGCCTTGGCTTAAAAATATTCTGACCCCGACACTCGTACTGAACGCGCGTAACGATCCCTTTTTACCCGAGCAAGTCTTGCCAGGTCCCGATTACGGAAGCGCCAATATCGTCTTTCACCAGCCTGCCCAAGGGGGGCACGTTGGCTTTGTCACGGGCATGTGGCCAGGCAATCTGACGTGGCTCCCAACGCGGCTCGCCGCATTTTTTGCTGCGGTGAAACAACGCGGAAGTCTTAGGACCTAAACCGTTCCAACAACCTTCTGTCATCGGCAATACGGCTCGAAAGCTCACGTATTTTGACGTCGATTTGAGACTGGACGTAAAAGTCTTTGGACATGGTTCTGGCTTGTTGCAACTGCGTAAACGCCGAAGGCAACGCACCAAGATTTTCATAATAAGCCGCCATCGTCTGTCGAGCTTCAACGCGTTCGCCGATGCGCTCTTGGCTCATCGCTAACATCTTATAAAGCTCTGGTTCCTGAGTCGGCCAACGCTTGATCTGCGCTTTTAAAAACGTAACCGCCTCGGCGTCTCGTCCAAGGAATTGCAAACTCTGCGCGGTTCTTAGCACAAAGGAACGTCTTTGTGGCCAGCGTTTGTGGGCGGCTTGCGCCAAACTCAAGGCAGGGGCCACCTGTCGTCGCGCCAACTCAATGTCAATGCGCTGCAACTCGAGATAGGGTGAGTTGGGCATCAGAGGCTGCGCTTGCGCGAGCGCCGAGGCAGCCGCTGCCGAGTCTTGTCTGGCGAGTGCTGCGAGCGACACGCCGTACCAAGCCGCAGCGCGACGCGCGGGCGACGGTGGCGCTCCCTCGCGCTGCGTGGGTGCCCGGGCCTCGTCCTCGAGTTGTTCCTGCGCCTGGCGCAGGGCACGCGGATCAACCGCCTGCAAGACACGGGACTTTGCCCGAATAAACCAGTACTCATCTTCGTTTTGACCGCCGACAGCACCATACTGACGCGTACGGTTCTGCATGTCGGTCATACGCTGCAAACTGAGTGGATGGGTCGATACATAGGCACCGCCGCCACGGCCTTCGTTCAAGCTTGAGGCTTTGCTCAAACGACCAAACATGGCAGCCATGCCGCTGGGGTCATAGCCGGCTTTACGAAGCATTTCGAGGCCGTTACGGTCAGCCTCTTGCTCGGCCTCACGAGAAAAGCCCAATTGGCGATCAATCGCCGCGGCCTGACCAAACGCTGCGATACCCATTGCAGCCTGACCACCTCCAGGCACCAACGCGGCGAGCAACGCAGCCGCGATCGAGGCCAGCGCGATGTGACTGCTTTGACGTTGCTGGGTCAGGCCGCGGGCGATGTGCCGTTGTGTCACGTGCGCGATTTCGTGCGCGACGACGCCGGCGACCTCAGACTCAGAGCCAGAACCCACAATGAGCCCTGTATGCACACCGATGAAACCTCCCGGCATCGCGAAAGCATTGATTTCTGGATTGCGGACACCAAACACTTCAATTTGAGGCGCACCTCCAGGTGCATACGCACCAAGTTTACGACCCATGTTTTCGAGATACTGACTCATATCCGGGTCGCTGATGTATTCGGGATCGCGCCGCCCCTGAATCATGATGGCTTCGCCAAGCTTGCGTTCTAGCGCGGGCGAGAGCTCGAGCGACGAGGGCGAACCCATCGAGGGCGCGGCAGAGGGCTGCGCCCAGACAGGCGTAAAAACAAAACTTAGGGAGAGGGCGAACACGAGTCCACGCGAGAACGTGGTCCAGATCAAAGTTGGTGAATGTCGTGCCATACGCTTATGATAGCGGGAGTTGACATTGGTTCCGCCACATTGGTGCGAAGCTTCAAGGATTATTTATGCGCCCCGTACGAAAAGCTGTATTTCCCGTTGCTGGTTTAGGCACACGTTTTTTACCCGCCACCAAGGCGATGCCTAAAGAAATGCTCCCCGTGGTCGACAAGCCACTGATTCAATATGCCGTCGAAGAAGCCATCGCCGCAGGCATCACCGACCTGATTTTTGTCACAGGACGACATAAACGTGCGATCGAGGACCATTTTGACAGCGCCCCCGAGATGGAAGCTGAGCTCGCCCGCAAAGGGAAAAAGGAACTACTGGCGATTGTTCAAGAGATCTTGCCCCCAAATGTGAGCTGCATATATATTCGCCAGTCAGCCCCGTTAGGTTTGGGACATGCCGTCCTGACGGCAGCCCCGATCGTGGGAGACGAACCGTTTGCGGTGCTGTTGGCAGACGATTTGCTGGATGCGGACCGCCCCGTGATCGGGCAGCTCATCGATGCCGCCCTCACCCACCAAGGCAGTATTCTGGGCGTTCAAGAAGTGCCTTTGTCCGATACGGACAAATACGGCATTGTGGCGACCGATCCCGTCTCCGCGCTGACCGAACGTGTCCGTCATATCGTAGAAAAACCCAAACCGGATGTGGCCCCCTCCACGCTCGCCGTGGTGGGTCGCTATGTGCTCGACGCAAGAATTTTTGCGCATCTGCGTCAAACACAAGCAGGTGCGGGTGGAGAAATCCAACTCACTGACGGGATTGCGTCCTTACTCAAGGAGCAAGCCGTGTTTGCGCATCGCTACGATGGTATTCGTTACGATTGTGGCAACAAAGAAGGCATGTTCAAAGCCACCGTGGCCCTAGGGCGCAAATATCATGGTCTGATTCCCTAAGGCTTAGGGTGTGGGTTCGGTGCCTGAGGCTTGTGTGCCTCAGGCTTAAGTATTCGGGGCTTGGGTTCGCCCCACCGCCCTTTGGCAGACAGCCTCATCAGCGTTCTTAGCGCGACAAGTAGACCAATGACTTCGGTCATCGCGGCGGGAATCCACATCGTCAACCCCCCAATCATCTGATCGGTCTGCGGGCTCATCGCAATCGCACGTCCGCACAAGTCAAACAGAGGATATAAATCCCGCTCGGTAAAGGCAATGACGGCACCCGCCACCATTTGTGGCGCCATCGTCAGGATAGGAGAAATCACCCGTCCGCCAGGCGTCATCGCCGCGGGGGGATTAGGTCGCCGATCCAAGATCAAATTCCAGTACATGAAACCCGTGATGACCACGGACCAATTCATCAGTCGGTACAGACGCCAATCCAGCATCGAATAGAACTGCACGGACGGAATGAGCCAAATCACCACCAAAAACACAAATAAGGTCGGCACGATGATCGGATTGGTCATGATAGAAATCAGAGCCCGACCCAGCAGTGTTTGATTAAAGCGATGCAAACGAACGCGCCAGGACAGCGGCAAACCCGCGCGCATCACCGAGCCCGGATAGGCGGCCATGATCACGAGGGGTCCAAGGTGGTGAAGCACAAGATGCTGCAGCCGATGGATAAAAAACATGCGCTCAGCGTAGTAGTCCAGCAGCGTGTGCATGGACAGGTACAGCATGATCCAGCCCATCCAGAAAAACACCTGACGGGTCCGAGAGACGGCATGGACGCGCTGACCCCGCACGAAAAGCCAGGCGCTGATGATGAAACACACCACCAGAACCGGGGAAAACTCCCAAGGCTTTAACCAACTGAGCCAATCCATCGATACAGCCTTTACGTGAATACGCTTTGTAGAACAAACCAACCTATCGATTGTAGTATGTTGAACGTAGAATCCTGATTAATCCCCATTCCTGCCCACAGCCGCTCATGTCCAACGTCACAAGTCCACTTCAAAGCTTTAAACATCGTCGCGAACAATTATTCGCATGGTTGCATACACAGGGCGGAGGAATCGCGATTTTGCCAACAGCGAGCGTGCGGCAGCGCAACCGTGATAATCACTACACTTTTCGCCACGACAGTGATTTTTTCTATCTCTCTGGTTTTAAGGAAAGCGAGGCTTGGCTGGTATTGATCGCGGGGGACACGAACCAGAGCATTTTATTTTGCGAGGAAAAAAATCCTGAGGTTGAACTCTGGAATGGCAAACGCTGGGGACCACAGGCGGCGGCTGAACATTTTTCTTTTGATCAAGCCTATGACGTGGCTGAGATTGATCAACGTATGCCTGAGCTCTTGCAGGGGCACACGCAACTTTTAACACCGCTGTCCCATTTTTCAAATCAACAACTCTTAAACAAAATCCACAACTGGGTCGGGCTGGCGCAGCGCAAAGCCCGCGGCGCGCGTGCTACCCCTGTCAAATGGTTGGACTTGTGCGAGCCCCTGTCGGAGATGCGACTGATCAAGGACGCTTCGGAACTCAACATCATGCGTAAAGCCGCCTCTATCTCGGCTCGCGCCCACATCCGCGCGATGCAAGCGGCGCAACCAGGGCTGCACGAATACCAGCTCGAAGCCGAGTTGTTGCACACCTTTCGTCAGAACGGTGCGCAAGGCGTTGCCTACGACAGTATCGTCGCAGCAGGCGCGAATGCCTGCGTGTTGCATCATCCCGCCGGCAACTGCGTGATGCGCGACGGAGAGCTTGTCTTGATCGATGCGGGCTGTGAGCTCGAGGGCTATGCCTCGGACATCACACGCACTTTTCCAGTCAATGGGCGCTTTTCGGGGCCGCAGCGAGCACTCTACGCGATTGTCCTGAAAGCGCAAGAAGAAGCCGTGGCGCACACGTCACCCAAGCATCATTGGAATGCGGGTCATGAGGCCGCCGTCAAGGTGTTGACGCAAGGCTTACTAGACGAGGGACTCTTGCAGGGCTCGCTGGAACAAGCACTGGAAACCAGTACCTACAATCGTTTTTATATGCATCGCACTGGTCATTGGCTAGGGATGGACGTACACGACGTGGGTGCCTATCGGGTGCCTACCCCCGGCACACAAGATAGACCATGGCGCATGCTGGAGCCCAATATGGTGCTGACGATCGAACCAGGTCTGTATATTCGTCCTGCCCAAGATATACCAGAGGCTTTTTGGAATATTGGCATTCGTATCGAGGATGATGCCGTGGTCACAGAAAAAGGGTGCGAACTCATTACGCGCGAAGTGCCGGTCGACATGAGCGAGATAGAAGCCTTGATGCATGATTGATTAAGATTGATCAATCTTGACTTCCAAGTCCTAGCCCTTCAAGTTCAAGCCGTCGAGCCATCCGATCGCTGTCCACACATAGATCACAATCATGGCGATGCCGAACATAAAGGCGACGGTGCCAATGAGCAGAGTAAAAGAGGCCACCAAGATCGCGCCCCAGCCGCTTGGGCGCTCTCGTTTAAGTCCGGGATTAAAACGGGCGTCAAAGCGCGCATCGCTCATGAGACACCACACGATCGCCTCGACAAACCCATTCAGGATAGGGATGTACAAAAGGAAAAAAGCCGGATTTTCCCACCACACCTCCGCAAAGGCACTGATCACTAATAGCACCACGCTATACGTCGTCACAAGCCAAGCATAAGGACGCCTGAGGTACCACCAGTGGGCACCGAAAACACCCAGCAAGGCCGCGAGTAGACCGACCGTGACTTTATGGCGGAATTTAGGATCAGTGTGTGTGGTGGACATAACGTTCACGTTCAAGAGTTCAAGAGTACGATCAGATATTTCGAGCATACCTGATTCAAGGTCATCCTCTGGTCATATCATTGTCGGCAGTAAAATAACCACATGTCTCGACTAGATTTCGATGTTGTCATTATTGGGGGCGGGCCTGTCGGCTGCGTGCTCGCCTTGCTATTGGCGCGCTATACCACTCACCCGGAACGCATCGCACTGCTTCAGTCTGGAACGTCCTCCCAATATGGCTATGCACCCGAGGAGGATCCACGCGTACTGGCGCTCAATCACGGCAGCCGGGTCTTGCTTGAGTCGCTTCACGCTTGGCCGTCAGAGGCTGCGATCATTCAACACATTCACGTATCACAAAAAGGCCGGCTAGGCCGTACCGTGATTCGTCATCACGACTTTAACGTCCCGCAACTCGGCTCCGTGGTGCACTATCCGCGCCTTCAGACTCGCCTGATGCAAGCCGTTCGAGCCTGCGGCATCGACTTGCGTACCGGACTCGCCGCTCAGGTGACCACACAAGACGCGCAAAGCGTCAGCATCGTTCAGGATGGCCAGCTTTTGCGCGCGGCACTCGTGATCCACGCTGATGGACACCCAAATACCGCTGTGCAGCGCGAGTACGCTCAAATGGCGTTGCTCACGCGCGCCAAGGCGAGTCTGCCACGCAAAGGCTGGGCTTTTGAACGGTTCACTTCTGAAGGCCCCTTAGCCGTTCTGCCTCATCCGCAAGCCGCCGATGCGCAATCGATCGTTTGGTGTTGCGCACCAGAGCGCGCCCGCGCGCTGACCTCACTGGCCCCCAAGGCGTTTTCTGCCGCGCTGAGCAACATGTTTGGTTCACGCTTGGGCGTGCTCTCTGTGGACGCCCCAGTCGTCGCCGTGCCCCTACGCCTCAATGTTCGATCCAATATCGTTGAGGGACGCTGCGTGGCGATCGGAAATGCAGCACAAACACTGCATCCCGTCGCGGGACAGGGCTTGAACTTAGGATTGCGGGATACCGCCGCACTCGCCATTGCCTTGCGCGACTGGTTGGCGCAACCCCATCAAGATGTCGCCCCGCTCCTCGCTCAGTTTCAACGTCATCGACAGCCAGATCGTCAACTCACCGCCCTATTGACCGATAGCATGGCCCGAACATTTACAACAGGTCTGGCCCCCATCGAGCATCTGGCGGGCCTCGCATTACTGGGAATGGACGCCCTGCCTCTTGCGCGCGCACCCCTCGCGCGTCATTTATTGCAGGGTTTGCGACGCTAATCCCTGCAGCAGTCTCAGCGGTCGTCGTTGAGCGATTACAATTTCACTATGAAAATTGGTCCATGGTCCCTCCCGAACAACGTTTTCGTCGCACCGATGGCGGGTGTGACGGATCGTCCGTTCCGTCAGCTTTGTAAAAAGCTGGGCGCGGGCTATGCCGTCTCCGAAATGGCGGCCAGCAATCCGCAACTTTGGAACACGGTGAAATCATCCCGTCGCCTGAATCACGATGGTGAAATCGATCCTGTCGCTGTACAAATCGCAGGGGCGGATCCAGAAATGATGGCGCAGGCTGCTGTGTTTAATGTCAGCAAGGGCGCGCGCGTCATCGATATCAATATGGGCTGTCCGGTCAAAAAGGTATGCAATGTCGCCTCGGGCTCCGCGCTGCTGCGTCACGAGGATCTGGTCGCACGCATACTGGATGCGGTCGTGCAGGCCTGTCTGCCCCTAGGCGTCCCTGTGACGCTTAAAACTCGCACCGGGTGGGACCGGGAACACCGCAACGCCCTACGGATCGCCAAACTCGCCGAAAACGCTGGCATTTCGGCGCTCACCTTACACGGTCGCACGCGCGCGGACCTCTATCTAGGTCAAGCCGAATACGACACGATTCGGGAGGTGAAAGCGAGCTTGACGATTCCCGTGGTCGCCAATGGAGATATCGACAGTCCCGCTAAAGCCCGCGAGGTCTTGGCCTACACGGGGGCGGATGCCGTCATGATCGGCCGCGCCGCACAAGGTCGGCCTTGGATTTTTAGAGAAGTGGATCATTTTCTAAAGACAGGTGAGACTCTGGCACCTCCGACTTGGCTTGAAATGCGCGACTTATTGCTTGCGCACCTCTCGGATCATTATCAGTTTTATGGTGAATTACCGGGTGTTCGCACCGCGCGCAAGCATATCGGCTGGTATGTCAGCGGTCTGCCATCGGGTAAACAATTTTCCGACCAAATCAACACGATCGAGAGCACGTATGCGCAATTCGAAGCGGTGAATCAATGGTTTACGCTTCAACATACAATTTCGCCAGACATCCCTGCGGCAACCTGCGACAATCAAGGTCTAAGCACAGACCATCTTTACGCGGCTTAAATCTGCACGCATGGTGAACGATGAAAAAAAATAATATCCTCGAAGAGTCCGTCCGCTTGAGTCTTGAGCAATATTTCAGCGACCTCGGCGACGCCGACCCAAGCGATCTTTATGACATGGTGATTCTCTGCGTCGAGCGCCCCTTGCTCGAGGTTGCCATGGAACGCGCGCATCAGAACCAGTCAAAAGCCGCCTTGATGTTGGGCATGACGCGCAACACACTCCGTAAAAAACTTATTTTCCATAAACTTATCCCTCAAGATTAACCAAGCAATGAATATTCAAACTGCCCTGCTCTCCGTCTCCGATAAAACCGGTATCGTCGATTTCGCCACTGCGCTCGCCGCGCGTGGCGTCCGTTTACTTTCGACAGGTGGAACGGCAAAATTACTCGCCGAATCTGGACTCGCGGTCACTGAAGTCGCTCAGCACACCGGCTCCCCAGAAATCCTCGATGGTCGTGTCAAAACCTTGCATCCAAAGATTCATGGCGGCCTCTTAGCACGTCGTGACAGCGCCGAACACCTCAAAACGATCGAACAACACGGTATTGACCGGATTGATTTGTTGGTCGTCAACCTGTATCCGTTTCGCCAAGCCGTCTCGAATCTCAATTGTTCTTTTGAAGATGCTGTCGAAAACATCGATATCGGTGGCCCCGCCATGTTGCGTGCTGCCGCCAAAAACCATGGCACTGAACAAGGTGGCGTAACTGTTGTCATCGACCCTGCTGACTATGCCGCGGTGCTGACTGAAATGGATCAGACCGGCGCTACCTCCTACGGCCTGCGCTTACAACTCGCGACCAAGGTGTATGCACATACCTCTGCCTACGACGGTGCGATCGCCAACTACCTGAGCAGCCTCAACGTCGCCGAACCCGCCCAGCAGACAGCCCCAGCGCGCAATACTTGGCCTAATATCTTGACGCTGCAGGTCTACCAAAAACAAGTCCTGCGCTACGGTGAAAACGCACAGCAGCGCTCGGCGTTTTACGTTGATCCTTATTGCCCAGCCGGGCTGCTCTCGAACTTTGTGCAACTGCAAGGTAAGGAACTCTCCTATAACAACATCGCCGATTCCGATGCGGCCTGGGACTGCGTTCGTCATTTCGACGCGCCTGCATGCGTGATCGTCAAACATGCCAACCCATGCGGCGTCGCTACGGCCGGCAAGGCCCTAGACGCTTACCTTAAAGCGTTCAAGACAGACCCGACCTCTGCGTTCGGCGGCATTATCGCGTTTAACCGCACGGTTGATCTCGCGACCGCTCAGGCTGTCAGTGGGCAGTTTGTCGAGGTCCTGCTCGCCCCCGCTTACGATCAAGATGCGCTGGCTTTACTCACGAGCAAAAAGAACGTACGTGTGCTGCAGGTGCCTATGGGTGACGGCCAGAACGACATCGATGTCAAACGCATTGGCGGCGGCTGGCTAGTCCAAACGCCAGACTGCGAAACCGTCAAGGCCGAAGATCTGCGCGTCGTCACTCGTAAGCAGCCGACAGCTGAACAAATGGGCGATCTGCTGTTCGCCTGGAAAGTCGCCAAATTCGTCAAATCAAACGCGATCGTCTTTTGTGGCGACAGCATGACGCTAGGCGTGGGTGCAGGCCAGATGAGCCGTATCGACTCAGCCCGTATCGCCTCGATCAAAGCAGAAAACGCCGGCCTGACGCTCCAGGGTTCGGCCGTCGCGTCGGATGCGTTCTTTCCCTTCCGTGACGGACTCGATGTCGTCATTGACGCGGGCGCGAGCTGCGTCATTCAGCCGGGCGGTAGCATGCGTGACGATGAGGTCATCGCAGCGGCCAACGAGCGCGACATTGTGATGGTGCTGACAGGCATGCGACACTTCCGTCACTAAAGGAGCAGGCGAAATGCGCATACTTGGTGTCGATCCGGGACTTCGCCGAACAGGTTTTGGCGTGATCGACGTCAAGGGCGCAACGCTCACCTATATCGCGAGTGGCACGATTATTGTGCCCACCGACATCACCTTGCCGCTGCGGCTCAAAGTTATTTTGGATAATCTTCGACAGGTGGTCCAAGACACTCAACCAGATGTCGCGGCCCTTGAAATCGTTTTTATGAATACCAATCCGGCGAGCACCCTGCTGCTGGGCCAAGCCCGCGGCGCGGCTTTATGCGCCCTGGCGGATCGCAATCTAGCCGTGCATGAGTACACAGCCCTACAAATCAAGAAATCTGTCGTGGGAGCAGGTCGTGCCGCCAAAGAGCAAGTGCAAATGATGGTTCAACGCCTACTGATGCTTGATGGCGTTCCTGCCGCCGACTCAGCAGACGCGCTCGCCTGTGCGATTTGTCATGCGCACATCGCACCGCTGACAGAGAAACTCGGACAAATGAACTATCAGACGCGCACTTCGCGTGGTCGCTCGCGTCTGCGCGCGGGTAGATTGCTAGGCTAGCTTCCAAAGGACTCAGAATGATTGGTCGACTCACGGGTACGCTGTATGACAAGACACCTCCACGCATCGGTCTCGATGTGCAAGGTGTCGGCTACGAAATCGATGTTTCGATGACCACGTTTTATGCACTTCCGGAGATCGGCGCGCAGGTGACGTTGCTCACACACCTGACCGTCAGAGAAGATGCACATATTTTGTTTGGCTTTTCCTCCGCGCAAGAGCGTGCCACTTTTCGTGAACTTGTCAAAGTCAGCGGCATAGGCGCGCGCACAGCGTTGGCCGTTTTATCGGGTATGTCCGTCGAAGAACTCTCACAAGCCATCACATTGCAAGATCCCGCCCGACTGATGCGCGTACCGGGTATCGGCAAAAAAACAGCTGAACGGTTGTTGCTCGAGATGAAAGGCAAACTCGGCGCCGATCTTGGGCACAGCCTTAGCACCAATGCCACCGCGGGCTTTAACACCCAAACCGATGTCATGCACGCGTTGACCGCCCTCGGTTACTCCGAACGCGAGTCCTTAGCTGCAGTCAAAGGCCTGCCCGAAGGCCTCAATATCTCGGATGCGATTCGTCAGGCACTCAAAGGACTGTCAAAATGACCTATATCGACGAAAGCTTGAGTCTAATTGCTTAATCAATGCGCGCGCCTGAAAGTCGCACGGCCTCAGACCAGTTTTTAACCTCTGAAGCAATCACTTTTTGAAAGGCTTCGGGCGAACTATTGTTCACCTCGCCACCCATGTCTCGCAGCCGCTGCATCATCGCGGGTTCTGCCACAATTTTCTGAATATCCGCAGAGATTTTTTGACGCAAGGCATCATTCATCGTACCCGGGCCATAAATACCAAACCATGTCGCGGCCGTGAAATCAGGGACGCCTGCTTCGGTCATCGTAGGCACATTAGGGATCGCTGCCACACGCTGAGAATGCGCGAGAGCAATTGGCTTGAGCTTGCCAGAATTGATATAGGGCAGCGCTGCCGACAACGTCACGAAAGCGACCTGAACTTGGCCACCGATCAGATCAGTGAGCATCGGTGTGTCACCCTTGTAGGGCACATGCGTCAAAGGCGTACCGGTTTTGGACTTGAATAGCTCGCCTGCGAGGTGCTGCGGTGTGCCATTGCCAGTCGAGGCCATGGTCAGTCCATTTTTTTGCGCCTTGGCATAGGTAATCAATTCAGACAATGAGTTGACTGGCAAATTAGGGTTGGCCACCATCACCAAGGGAATCGTCGAAATCAACGTGATCGGTGCGAAGTCCTTGATTGGGTCGTATTTCAACTTGCCATACAGACTCGCACTAATCGTATGGGCCGCTGTGGTGATGTAGAGGGTATAGCCATCCCCTGGAGCGCGAGCCACGGATTCAGCGGCGACCGTTGTCCCTGCTCCTGCGCGATTGGTCACGACCACTTGTTGTTTCCACTGAGCTGGTAGTTTTTCAGCGACCATGCGTCCAATCACATCCGTCGCGCCACCGGCAGGGTACGGCACCACCAATGTCACCGTTTTTTCCGGAAAGCTCTGAGCCATCGCGGCGGCAGAAAAACAGGCTGCCAGCGTTAGGGCAGCTCGCATGAGGATCTTATTTATGCTCATTTTCACAGGACTTCTCCTTTTAGCTTTGGGTCTCGCGCCATGCCAACAAACGGGTCACACCTTCGCGCATTTCTACCAAGGGTTTCCAACCAATCACTTCGCCCGCCTTATCATGCGGAATATGGAAGGCGCCGCCAGAGGTCAGACGAACCTTGCCCGGCGGATCCGGACGCACCTCTGGCTTGAGATCGCTCTTGCAATACTCAAGTACCAACGTCACCAACTCACCCGTCGTGATGGGCGCAGGACCTGAGACGTTGACCGCCACATCAGTCGCTGAACTTTGCAGTGCGGCGAGGTTGGCGCGCGCAACGTCCGAGACGTGCACAAAATGCTTGGTGTCCGTGCCATCACCCGGCAATACGGGTGCCTGACCTTTACGCACAAGATCGTAGGTTTCCATAATGTAAAGAGAGTTCGCAGCCCGATAATGCTGGCGTTCTCCGTAGACCGTGGAGTAACGCAGCACAACATAGTCCTGGCCAAAGGTCTGGTGATAATGACGACACAGTTGCTCGCCCATGATTTTCGAGGCGCCGTAAAGAATTGCCGCCGGTGGGGCACCCACGGAATGAAATGGAATCTCCTCGGACAAGGCGCCCTTGATGCCAGCCCCATAGCCATACACAGCGTTCGAAGAGGCGAAAATGATTTTCTTGACCTTGTTGACACGACACGCTTCGAGCATGTTTTGCGCGCCTCGGATATTGACATCGACCGCTTGCCATGGCGTTTGTGAAAAACCCAAGGTCATATAGGCCGCCAAATGAACCACGCCATCCACGCCCTCGGTCGCCATCAGCAAGTCTGGCAAGCGCATCAAATCCGCACGCACGATCTTGATGCGCGGATTGTCTTGCAAATGTTTGATCGCCTCCATCGAACCGAAGGAGAAATTATCCAACAGCAAAACCTCGCGCGCGCCTTCTTTGAGCAAGAGGTCGGCGGTATGCGAGCCCACAAGGCTCGCGGCGCCTGCAATCAAAATACGGGAATCTTTGATGTTTAGAGCTTGACCTTTTTTTATCGTTGTCATGATGGATGAACTTAGGCGGTTGGTTTCAAATAAACGGGGGCGATCGACTCCAACGCCGTGGGGACGATACCGAGCAAGGGGTTGATCGGTGCGATGGAGGTATTGTCGACGGTCAATGAAGCCAGGTTGTCGCGCGACATCAGGGGCTCGCCGGGTAAACATTCAAAAAAGAAAGCCTGCAGGCGTCCGATCGACAGAGGCAAAGCGATCACTGTGCGAGGATGACCGCTCCAGCGCGCAGCGAGCTCGACTAACTCACCCAAGGTATACACACGAGGCCCAGCCAGATCAAAGGTCTGACCACACGCCCAAGGTTGGGACATTGCGTTGAGGATGGCATCGGCAACATCCATGACAAACACGGGTTGCATTTTGGCTTTCGCACCCGCAATCGGCAGCACAGGAAAGAATCGCGCCAAGCGCGCAAACATGTTCATAAACTGATCTTCGGGTCCAAAGACGACCGAAGGCCTGAAGATCGTGAAACCATCGTTATTGGCATTGGCATAGGCCGACTCAATGGCCTGCTCGCCAGCCGCTTTGGAGCGCAAATAGCCACTGGGTGCCAGGGCATCGGCGCCCAGCGCGCTCACATGAATGAACCGCTTGGTGCCATGCGTCAGGCAAGCCTGTGCGATGCGTTTGGGCAATTGAACATGGGCACGATCAAAATCAGGGCCATAGGGCTGTCCTGATCGACTATGCAAAATGCCGACAAGATTGATCACCACATCGCAACCAGCCACCAGGCGATCCATCGTCGCATCGTCATGAATGTCGGCCTGCATGACCGTCACAGTCGGATGCACCAAGAGCGCACGACCATGTTGATACTGACGCGTTGGCACATGCACCACATGGCCTTGGGCGACCAGACGACCGACGATTTGTCGACCCAGAAAACCCGCACCACCCATTACCAGAACACGCATCGCTTTACTCCAAGAAAAAAAACTTAAACTTGCGTCAAAAAGCCTGCATAAGCCTGCAAGTCTACATTACCACCGCTAATGATCACGCCGACGCGCGCACCCTTTTCAACGGGCAAGACGCCCTGTAGCAGCGCCGCAGCGCCCAAGCATCCAGTTGGCTCAACCACAATCTTCATCCGCTCCGCAAAGAAACGCATCGTCGAGAGCAATTGGGGATCTGTCACGGTCAAAATATCGGTGACGCGCTGCTTGATGACCCCAAACGTCAACTGGCCTAAATAGAGCGTGAGGGCCCCGTCAGCAATGGAGCGAGGTGGATCAATATGCACCACCTCACCTTTGCGTAAAGACTGCTGGCCGTCATTGCCCGCCTCGGGTTCGACGCCAAAAACCTTGCACTGAGGACTCAGTGCGGATGCCGACAACGCGCTACCGGAAAGCAGGCCACCACCACCCAAACACACCAGCAAGTAATCAAGCTCGCCAACATCTTCGAACAGTTCTTTCGCAGCGGTGCCTTGTCCTGATATGACATGGAAATGGTCATACGGAGGGATCAGCGCCATCCCCGTCTTTTTTTGCATCTCGCGGGCGATGTCATCGCGACTTTCTTTGTAACGGTCGTAACTCACCACCGTGGCGCCATAGCCTTGGGTGGCCGCTTTTTTAGCCGCCGGGGCGTCGTGCGGCATGATAATGGTCGTCGCCACGCCGAGCAATTTGCCCGCGAGCGCGATCGCTTGTGCATGATTACCCGAAGAAAATGTCAACACACCGGCGCGACGCTGCTCTGGCGAGAGATTGGCAATCGAGTTGTAGGCGCCTCGAAACTTGAAGGCCCCAGTTCGCTGAAAATTGTCACATTTAAAAAATACCTGCGCGCCCGTCATCCGGTCCGCAGTTGCCGAGGTCATCACGGGTGTGCGGTGGGCAACACCTTTGAGCGTCTCGGACGCACGCACTACATCTTCATAGGTTGGTAACACAATCGACATTGCTTTCCTCTCATTCACAGATCTTGGATGCTGGATAGTGTACGATTGTCTGAGCCACATTGTGTGGTTTGCACCCCTTTAGGACCAATTTTTACATTCATGGCGATACAGTCGGATTCCCTGAGTTCCCGTACCGAAGCCTCGCGTCTCGTGACGCCTCAGGCCACGACACCCAATGAGGAAACCATCGAGCGTGCGTTGCGCCCGCGAGCCCTCGAGGAATATGTCGGCCAACAGCGCGTGCGCGAACAACTGCAGATTTTTATTGCTGCTGCGCGTAATCGCCAAGAGTCCCTGGATCATGTCTTGCTCTTTGGTCCACCCGGACTTGGAAAAACGACGCTGGCGCACATCATCGCCCATGAAATGGGCGTCAATATGCGCCAAACCTCGGGGCCGGTGCTTGAGCGCCCGGGCGACTTGGCGGCTTTATTGACCAACCTCGAGCGCAACGATGTGTTGTTTATCGACGAGATCCATCGTCTATCGCCTGTTGTCGAAGAAATTTTGTATCCCGCACTTGAAGACTTCCAAATCGATATCCTAATTGGCGAGGGACCTGCCGCGCGTAGCGTCAAGCTTGATCTTCAGCCCTTTACCCTTGTGGGTGCCACGACACGCGCCGGCATGCTCACCAACCCCTTACGCGATCGTTTTGGCATTGTGTCGCGTTTGGAGTTTTACACGCCCGAAGAGCTTACGCGTATCGCCACTCGCAGCGCGGGTTTATTGCAAGTTCCCATCACGCCAGAAGGTGCCTCTGAGGTTGCCCGACGTTCGCGTGGTACGCCTCGTATCGCCAACCGCTTGTTGCGCCGTGTGCGCGACTATGCGCAGGTCAAAGCCAAAGGCACGATCGATGCGACCGTCGCCAATGCTGCGTTAGCCATGCTTGAGGTTGATCCACAGGGTCTTGATTTGATGGACCGTAAGTTGCTTGAGGCGATCGTGCACAAATTCGACGGTGGGCCAGTCGGTGTCGATAGCCTGGCGGCTGCGATTGGTGAAGAGCGCGACACCATCGAGGACGTCATCGAACCCTATTTAATCCAACATGGCTACTTGCAGCGTACGCCACGTGGACGGATGGCAACGCAAACAACGTGGCGACATCTTGGTTTGACGCCCCCCAAGGCACCTCCTAGTGATGGGCCTTTGTTCGCCGAGTAGCTGACTGCTCTTGCCTCAGCGCTCGGTATGCTCTTCGATACATGCCAAAATCGAGTCGCCATAAGACTCGAGCTTGCGAACTCCCACACCATTGACATGCCCCAGAGACTCCAGGCTATCTGGGCGGGCCATCGCAATCTCGCGCAGCGTGGCATCATGAAAGATGACATATGCCGGCACGCCATGACTGCGTGCGATCTCTGCGCGCCATTGACGCAAAGCTTGGAAAATCTCCTGCGCCCCCCTTGGCAAGTCAGGCTGTAAAGTCTTGGATTTGGGCGTGCTCGCGCGTGCGGCGCGCTCTGCTTCCCGACGAAGCATCAGTGCGCGCTCACCTTTGAGTACCGTACGACTTTCTTCGGTCAGCGCAAGGGTCCCATAACCCTCCTGATCTACCACCAACAAACCATGCGCCAGCAATTGTCTCAAGACACTGCGCCAAGCCTGATCGGAAAGATCCTGTCCAATGCCGAATACCGTGAGTTTTTCGTGTTCATGTTCAAGCACACGCGGTGTGGCTTTTCCGCGCAAGATATCAATCAGGTGGCCCGCGCCGTAACGCTGGCCACGCTCTTTCATCAACCGATAAATCGCTGACAACATTTTTTGCGCGGCGACCGTCCCATCCCACGCCTCGGGTGGTTGCAAGCAGTTATCACAGTTGCCGCAAGGCTCGATACGTTGACCAAAATACTGAAGCAAACGTTGCCTGCGGCAGGCGATCGCCTCGCACATCGCCAACATGGCGTCGAGTTGCGCGCCCAAGCGACGCCTGAAGGCCTCGTCGCCCGCAGACTCGTCGATCATGCGGCGCTGCTGTACGACGTCTTGCAAGCCGTAGGCCAGCCATGCTGTGGCAGGCAAGCCGTCACGGCCCGCGCGTCCGGTTTCTTGGTAATAGCCCTCAAGCGACTTGGGCATATCAATATGGGCCACAAAACGCACATCAGGTTTATCGATCCCCATCCCAAAGGCGATTGTCGCCACCATCACGATGCCGTCTTCGCGCAAAAATCTTGACTGGTTTTGTGCCCGGACTTGCGCACCCAGGCCGGCGTGGTAAGGCAAGGCCTCGATCCCGTTCGCACACAAAAATGCCGCCGTTTCTTCGACTTTGTTGCGGGACAAGCAATAGATAATCCCGGCATCACCCGCGTGCTCTTGCTTGAGAAGCAGCAAAAGCTGTTTTCGAACGTCTTGCTTTTCAACAATGTTGTAGCGGATGTTGGGGCGGTCAAAGCTGGCGACAAAGTGACGTGCGTCGTCCAGCGACAGTCGTTGGGCGATTTCACGTCGCGTGACATCGGTTGCAGTGGCGGTCAACGCGATCCGAGGCACCTCAGGCCAATGCTCGTGCAGCATGGACAAACCCAGATACTCGGGACGGAAATCGTGCCCCCATTGCGACACGCAGTGCGCCTCATCAATAGCGAACAGAGCAATCTTGCCTCTCTCGAGCAGCTGGATACACCGCTCGGTCAATAAGCGCTCTGGTGCGACATACAGCAGATCGAGCTGTCCGTTCAAGAACGCTTGCTCGACGTCTTTGGTGTCTTGCCAATCTTGGGTCGAATTCAGAAACGCGGCGCGCACCCCGAGTTCGGTCAGCGCATCCACCTGATCTTGCATCAGGGCGATGAGCGGGGAAATCACGATACCAGTACCCGATCGCACCAGTGCGGGCACCTGATAACACAAGGACTTGCCACCGCCAGTTGGCATCAGTACCAAGGCATCGCCGCCCTGAATCACATGTTCGACAATCGCGTGCTGGTCGCCGCGAAACGATTCATAGCCGAACACGCTCGCCAAGACCTCGGAGGCGTCCGTTTGACGGACGCTTTTCGACGCACTGAGAGAGAAAGATGGGTCTGACGCAAAAGCGCTTGGCTTAAGCATGCGGGGCTTTTATCAACAACATAACGGGATTGTAGAGGATGAAATTGAGAGTATTTTTCTCTCCACTCGGTTGTCTGGGGCGCCTCATGGCAAAATATGTCCTTATCGCTTGCTCTGGCCGCTCAAAAAACTTTGTATGACCTCTGAATCCAACGCTCCCGTTACGACTAATTTTCTGCGCAACATCATCGAGTCCGATCTCGCTTCCCAGCGCTTCGCGGGTAAGCGCTGGGTCGGCTACCCTGCTTCTGCGCAAGTCCAAGCCACGGGTGCCCTGGACTCTGCGCGGATTCGCACGCGCTTTCCACCCGAACCCAATGGTTATCTGCACATTGGTCATGCTAAAAGTATTTGTCTGAATTTTGGTCTGGCGCGAGACTTTGGCGGCATTTGCCATTTGCGCTTTGACGACACCAACCCCGAAAAAGAAGAACAAGAGTATGTCGATGCCATTATTGACGCCGTCAAATGGCTCGGTTTTGACTGGAATGCGGGTGGCAAAGAGCATCTCTATTTCGCCAGCAGCTATTTCGAGGATATGTATGCTTTTGCCGAGGCATTGATCGAGGCGGGTCACGCCTATGTTGACGAGCAAAGTCCCGAGGAAATGCGCGCCATGCGTGGCACCCTAACCGAGCCCGGTCAAAACTCACCTTGCCGTGGTCGCTCCGCAGCCGATTCGCTGCGTTTGCTGCGCGAGATGCGCGACGGCAAACATCCGGACGGCAGTATGGCCTTGCGCGCACGGATTGATATGGCCTCCCCGAATATCAACATGCGCGACCCCGTGCTCTATCGCATTCGCCATGCCGCACATCACCGCACGGGCACCCAATGGTGCATCTACCCGATGTATGCGTATGCGCACCCGATCGAAGATGCACTCGAGGGCATTACCCACAGTATTTGTACGCTCGAGTTTGAAGACCAGCGTCCGTTTTACGACTGGACACTCAACCGTCTGCAAGAACTGGGCAAGTTCTCTTTACCTTTACCGCATCAGTATGAGTTTGCCCGTCTCAATGTGAGCTATATCGTGACCAGCAAGCGCAAACTGTTGCAACTGGTCAAAGAAAGTCACGTCAAGGGCTGGGACGATCCGCGCATGCCCACCCTGGCGGGCTTACGCCGTCGAGGCTACACTGCGGCGGCCTTGCGTCTTTTTTGCGAGCGCACGGGCGTCTCTAAGTCCAATTCGCGCATTGACTATAGCTTGCTGGATCAAGCCTTAAGAGAGGTTCAAGACCCTTTGGCGCCACGCTCGGTGGCGATTTTGGACCCTCTGAAGCTGGTGATCACCAATTTTCCCGAAGGTCATGCCGAGCCCTGCCATGCGCCTCGTAATCCTCACGATCCCGAAGCGGGGCAACGCGAGTTTCCACTGACCCGTGAGGTCTGGATCGAGCGCGAAGATTTTGCAGAGATCCCTCCTAAAAAGTACTTTAGGCTATTTCCAGGAAACTCTGTTCGCTTGAAATACGGCTATGTTGTGACGTGCACGGGTTGTGTCAAAGACGCGCAGGGCAACATCATTGAGGTGCACGCCGAGTACAACCCGGATACCAAAAGTGGCACCCCTGGCTCCGACGCTGTCAAGGTCAAGGGCAACGTCACGTGGATCAGTTGTGCAACCGCGGTTCCCGCCGAAATTCGCCTCTATGACCGCTTGTTCTCCGAGCCCTTCCCCGATGCAGGCGATCGTGAGTTTCTGGACTTTCTCAATCCCTTATCAGTTCAGTCAGTGCAAGCTTGGCTTGAGCCGGGTACATCCCTCGAGCCCGGTATTGTTTCTCAATTCGAACGTTTGGGATATTTTGTCATCGACGCTCTGGATTCGACGCCCCAACGCCCTGTGTTCAATCGCGTCACAACCCTCAAAGACACCTGGGCGAGCGCCAGCTAGGTAAGGTATGATTCTCGCCAATGACGACCGAACTCTCCCCCTTGGAATTTAAAAGCGCCACACTGTACGCAATCCGTGTGGTGCTTCAGCATGCCGACAACAAAGAACTCATCAAAGCGCTCAAAAAACGCATGGCAGATGCCGGCGCTTTTTATGAGAATGAGCCTGTCGTCATTGATGCGACCCGACTAGACGAAGCCATCGACTGGGTCCCGCTCCTAGATGCTTTTAAAAAGCATAAGCTCCCAGTGATCGGGGTGGTGGCCCAAGGGGAGAACTTGGCGCTGGCGCAAGCCTGTGGTCTCACGTCTGTTGACCTATCGGCGGCTCCTGCGCGCCATGCTTCGGACACACAGACGGCCGCCTCGGTGGCTGAGCCCGTCACCGCGAGCTTGCCAACACCCGAGGCCTCAGAAGACACCATTGAAGCCGACCCCACGGCTGCACAAACCGTGACCCACAGTCCGGCAATCGCAAAAGACTCCGTATCGCTGGGCACGTCAGCCTCGTCGGCTGCACCCACGATGGTGATCAAAGGGCCTTTACGATCCGGACAACGCGTTTACGCGCGCAACAGCGATTTAATCGTCATGGGTGTGGTCAGCCGAGGCGCCGAAGTGATCGCCGATGGCAATATCCATATTTACGGCCCCCTACGCGGCAAAGCCATGGCGGGCGCGCGCGGTGATGTCGCCGCGCGGATTTTTACGACTGGTTTTGACGCCGAGCTTGTCGCCATCGCCGGTATCTATCGGGTCATTGACACCAAGCTTTCACCTGAACTGCATCAAAAACCTGTTGTGATTCAACTAGAAAAAGATGCACTTCTTATCAACGCCCTTGGGCAGTAAAATTAACTTTTCTATTTAAAGGTTTTCGCGTCATGACTCGAATTGTGGTGGTGACTTCAGGTAAGGGTGGCGTCGGTAAGACCACCACGAGCGCTAGCTTTTCTTCAGGATTGGCGATGCGTGGCCATAAAACAGCTGTGATCGATTTTGACGTCGGTCTGCGTAATCTTGACCTCATCATGGGGTGCGAGCGCCGCGTGGTGTATGACTTTGTCAACGTGATCCAGGGCGAAGCCACACTCAACCAGGCGTTGATCAAGGATAAAAACCTTGAAAACCTGTTTATTTTGCCGGCCTCCCAGACGCGCGACAAAGATGCGTTGTCCCTCGAAGGCGTCGGCAAGGTCATCAACGATCTCAAAGAGATGGGCTTTGAATACATCGTCTGCGACTCGCCAGCCGGTATTGAAACGGGCGCCTTGCTCGCCGCCTACTTTGCCGATGATGCTTTAGTTGTGACCAATCCTGAGGTCTCCTCCGTGCGCGACTCAGACCGTATTTTGGGTATTTTGGCCTCAAAGTCACGCCGTGCGATCGAAGCTGATGAGCCGATCAAAGAATATCTGTTACTTACGCGTTACAACCCAAAGCGCGTTGAAGACGGTGAGATGCTCTCACTCAAGGACATCGAGGATATTTTGCGAATCAAGCTGATCGGCGTGATTCCCGAGTCAGAGTCCGTGCTGCAGGCCTCCAACCAAGGTTTGCCAGCGATTCACATTGAAAAGAGTGATGTTTCCGAGGCCTATCGTGATGTGGTGTCACGTTACCTTGGCGAGGAAAAGCCCTTGCGTTTCGTCGATTACGAAAAGCCAGGCCTATTCAAGCGCTTGTTCGGAGGTAAGTGATGTCGTTTCTGTCTTTTTTGCTCGGCCAGAAAAAAACCTCCGCCAACGTCGCCAAAGAGCGTTTGCAGATTATCCTGGCCCACGAACGTGTCGGCGGGGGCAACAATTCGCCAGACTACCTGCCTGCACTCCAAAAGGAATTGCTGGCGGTGATCTCGAAATATGTACAGATCAATCCCGAGGACATCAAGGTCCAATTTGATCGTCAAGACAGTCTTGAAGTGCTTGAAGTCAAAATCGAGATGCCTCAGCGTTAAACATCCGATGCGTTTGTTCTACGTTTATTTAACGTTTGACATTCATCTCATCAAATCCTAGGGGTAAGTCCCTAGGATTTTTTTGTCCAATGATGAGTAGACCGGTTTATGCTAAACCATGGCCTATCTCATCCCCACCACCGAAAATGTGTCATTGAACGACACCCCGCTCTCGCGTTCTGCCGCGCGAGCAGAAACCCGTCACCGTCTCCTTAGAACGGGGTCTGAAATCCTCTGCGAGCAAAGCTTTGCCAGTATGGGCGTCGAATTTGTCCTGAAGCGCGCAGGGTTATCCAAGGGCTCTTTCTATCACTTCTTTGCCTCCAAGGAACAGTTCGGACTTGAAGTCATTGCGCACTATGCAGAGTTTTTTAATCGAAGACTGGATCGAACGCTCAAGTCTGACGGCACTCCTGCACTTGAGCGACTGCGTCGTTATACAGAGGATGGTGTGGAGGGGATGGCGCGCTTTGACTTTAAGCGGGGGTGCCTGATCGGCAATTTAATGCAGGAACTTGCCGCAACACACACCGCCTTTAGGAAGGCTATCACTGAAGTTTTACTAGGCTGGGAAGATCGCATCACTGACTGCCTTGAACAAGCCGTCGCAGAGGGAGACATACCGGCCTCCATCAACGTTCGACCCTATGCCGAGTTCTTCTGGACCGGCTGGGAAGGCGCGCTCATGCAGGCCAAACGTCATCAAACCGTAGAACCCCTGGCGCAATTTGTCCGGGTTTTCTTCATGGCGCTCCCTCGTGCCGACAATCACTCGTTCACGCAGAAGAAACAATGAATATCGCTCAACCATTTTTGACACGCGCCCGAAGCCATCCTGAGCTCAAAGCCATCACGCACGCTGGACGGACTGTCCTTTTCGGTGAATTAGCAAGGCGAATTCTTGGTCTTGCAGGCTCGCTTCAACAGGCAAAGAAATTAGAATCAGGCGCACGCGTCTTGATTTTTATGGAAAATAGACGTGAAGCGATGGAGGTGCTGTTTGCAACCTGGGCCGCGGGGTTTTGTGCCGTGCCCGTCAATGCGAAACTTCACCCTAAGGAAGTCAAACCCATTGCGAGCGATAGCGGTGCGAGCATCATTTTCACAAGCCAGTCGCTGTATCCAGGACTGCATCAAGAACTCTCAGGCGCACTCACTGAATGCGAAATCTTAAATGTGGATGACCTGGCATACGAAAGCAACGTTAAACACGCTCCGATTACATGCGTCGACAAACATCCTGATGACTTGGCATGGATTTTTTATACCAGCGGAACGACAGGCACGCCCAAAGGCGCCATGCTTTCACATCGCAACCTGATGACGATGTGTCTGCAATATTGCGCAGATGTCGATCAAGTATTGCCAGGCCAAACGATGCTGCATGTCGCACCTCTCTCGCATGGTTCGGGCTTGTATGCTTTGCCACATCTCTTTGGTGGTGGACATCAAGTCATCGAAAGTGCGTTCACCACCGATATCGTTTTTGAGTCTTTACAACGCTATCCCGCTGTCTCTATGTTTGCCGCGCCGACGATGCTGTCACGATTGATCCGTTCCGCGAATGGCGTCAACAACCCTGCAGGCAACCTTCTGACAGCCTATTACGGTGGCGGTCCGATGTACGTCAGCGATCTGTTGCAAACGCTTGATCTGTTTGGTCCAAAGCTTTTTCAGGTCTACGGACAGGGCGAAAGCCCGATGACGATCTCGGGTTTATCAAAACGCGACCATGAAGGCACTCGTGATGCCCGTCATCTGGAAAAACTGGCCTCCTGTGGCACAGCTCGAACAGGTGTTGAGGTGCGCGTCGTTGATGATGACGGGCGTGAGGTCGCAAATGGTGAGCTTGGCGAGGTCATCACCCGCAGCGACACGAGAATGCTTGGGTATTGGAACAACGAACAAGCAACACGCTCCACTATTCGGGATGGCTGGCTCTGGACCGGAGACATCGGCACGATGGATGACCTGGGCTATCTCACGCTTAGGGACCGCTCCAAAGACATGATCATCCGCGGCGGCAGCAATATTTATCCTAGGGAAATCGAAGAGGTTTTACTGCGACATCCGGCCATCATCGAAGTCTCCGTGATCGGACGTGAGCATGCTGATCTGGGCGAAGAGCCGGTTGCCTTTGTCGTCACGCAGCCCGGCCATGTTGTCACAAGCGATGAGATGGATGCGCTCTGCCTTGAAAATATGGCGCGCTTTAAGCGCCCACGCGAATACATCTTTAGTGAGAGTTTGCCCAAAAATAACTACGGAAAAATTTTGAAAACAGAGTTACGAAAGACGCTCAAAAAAGGAGTGGCATGATGCGAAAGGTATTTGTAGCAGGCATTGGCTCGACATCCTTTGGCAAGCACATTGCGATCCCCATTGAGTCGCTCGCAGTCGATGCCGCAGCGCAGGCGATCCTTGATTCTGGTTTAGAACGCAAAGAAATCGGCGCGCTATACCTTGGTAACTTTATCAGCGGGCCACTCAATGGCAAAGAAGTGTTGGCTGGTATTGTGGGAGACAGACTGGGTCTTAAAAATATCCCCTGTACAAAAGTCGAAGGTGCCTGCGCCTCTGGCGGCATCGCCTTTCGTCATGCTTGGATTGCGATCGCTAGCGGAATGTGTGATGTCGCCATCGTTGTCGGTGTCGAAAAAATGACACATGCCTCGACGGCGGAAGTCACTTCGGCTCTGAACTGTGCCATGGACAACGAGAATGACGGTCCGAGCGGTTTAACTTTTCCAGGCTTATTCGGCCTTGCCTGGCGTATCCACGCCCAGCGTTATGGCACGACCCGCGAGGAAGTCGCTGCGGTGGTCATGAAAAATAAAAGTCATGGACTTAAAAATCCACTTGCCCAGATGGGTGCCACACTGACTATTGAGCAGATAGAACAATCGGCGATGATTGCAGATCCGCTTCAAATGTTCGACTGCTGTCCGGCAAGCGATGGTGCCGCCGCCATCGTGCTGTGCTCAGAAAAAATGCTTTCTCAAGACGGCCGTCCTCGGATTCGCGTACTTGCCTCCGCTCAAACCAGTGGCTCACCCAGTGTCGCGAGCCATCCTGATCTCTGCACTTTTGAAGCGACTGTCGCAGCCGCGCACAATGCCTATGCTCAAGCAGGGCTTCAATCAAAAGATATAGATGTCGTTGAACTACATGACTGTTTTTCTATTGCGGAAATCATCGACAGCGAAGATCTAGGGCTCGTGCCACGCGGCGCAGGCGCGAAATGGGCTTTGGAGCAACGCACGGGACTGGAAGGCGATGTTGCGATCAACCTGAGCGGCGGTCTCTTAGCCAAGGGACATCCGGTTGGGGCAACAGGAATTGGACAAGTCTATGAAGTCGTCAAACAGCTGCGAGGCGAACATCCCAACCAACGTCACAACGCCCGCATTGGAATGACACACAATCTAGGTGGCACGGGTGTCGCCTGTACGGTCAATATTTTAGGCAGAGACGCATGAGTGAACCCGCCATGCTGACGTTTCATCAGTGCAATCATTGTGGGGCTCTTAATGCCTCTTGCATAGACCTCTGCTCGGCCTGCCTGAGCCGAGACATGGTCCCCATTCAGATACCCGGTCGTGGCCGTCTGGTGAGCTGGACCACGATCCGTAAACCACCGCTCAAGTTCAAGGCAGACGGAATCTATCACGTAGGCGTCGTTGATCTGGATAACGGCCAGCGCGTCACCGGACGATTGCTGCTGCAGGAAGGTGACGCGCTTGGTGATCGTGTCATCGCACTCTCGGAGCCTAATCAAGCAATGACAACACCTACCTTTAAAGTTGATAAACATGTCTAATATTTTGTATGAAAAAAAGGGGCATGTCCGCCTCATCACAATCAATCGCGCCGAAAAAATGAACTCGCTCGACTTCTCTGCGAATGATGAGCTCGTCGATCTCTGGTACGAATTTGATGAAGATGAAGATGCGCGTGTCGCGGTGATTACGGGCGCGGGCAACCAAGCTTTTTGCGCAGGTGCAGATCTAAAGACGTACACACTCGCCTTTGCACAAACCTCGGCACCTGAATTCCGAAAAAAATATACCAATGGCCCAGGGTTTGGTGGCATTACCCGCAATTTAGATATTGATAAACCCATCATCGCGGCTGTCAACGGCTTTGCCATTTCCGGAGGGTTTGAGCTTGCTCTCGCGTGCGACCTCAGATTTTGCTCTGAAAATGCTGAGTTTGCCCTGCAAGACGCCAAATGGGGCTTTCATGCGTGTGATGGCGGCCTGATCCGCCTACCTCAAATTATCGGTATGGGGCATGCCATGGAAATCATCTTGTCAGGCGAACGTGTCAATGCTGAACATGCCTACCGTATCGGCTTGGTCAACCGTATTTATCCTCAGGGCGAACTCCTGGAGCGCGCACTGGAATACGCGCAAATGCTTGCCTCACGTGCACCTCTGTCGCATCGTTTTGCCAAGGAGGTCGTGCGACGTTCCATGGGTATGCATCAGGATGAAGCGCTGAAGTGGGAGTCCCGGTCTTTTTACGATGTCGGGATGACAGCAGATTTAACAGAAGGTGTGACTTCGTTCAAGGAGAGAAGAGCAGCAAACTTTAAAGGTCGTTGATAAAGAGACGATTTATTTTCGTAATAAACCCGGAGAAGACAACATGAAAAAATTGCTACAAAACAAATTACTCAACGCTACACTGGCCGCTGCGTTCATTTCGCTCAGCGCTACCGCCGTCGCACAAGTCAAAGTTGGCGTAATTGAAGGACTGAGCGGACCACCCGCCATCGTTGATTTTGGTGAGTCGTATCTGCAGGGCATCAAGCTTGCGCTCAAGGACTATCAAGCTGCAGGTGGAAAAACCAAGATCGAGCTCGTCGTCTATGACGATGAGGCCAATCCACAACGCGCCGTATCACTGGCGCAGCGACTGATACAAAACGACAGAGTGCCCGTCGTGATCGGTACGGTCAGCAGCGGCAACGTGCTGGCGATGGCGCCAATTCTTCAAAAGGCGGGTGTGCCACTGGTTGCCGGCCCCTCTATCGCCACCAATATTACGACTCAATTCATCAACGAAAAGCCTAGCTATATTTTCCGTTGCTCCATGGTGGAAAAGTTTCAAATTGATGAAATGTTGAACTGGGGTGTTAAAAACTTTAAACGCATCGGGCTGATTCACTCAACAACTGGCTATGGAAATTTCGCAGCTAAAGAGATTGTCGAA
>JBIKOQ010000342.1:0-2918 GCA_044357955.1 Burkholderiaceae bacterium
AAGCCGTGATCGCTGCGGCTCGCTTGAGTCACTATTCCTTCTGGGGCATTTCCCTGGGTGGCATGGTCGGTATGGAACTCGCCGCGCGCAAACCCATAGGCCTGAAAAAGCTCGTGCTGAGCCATACTGCCGCAGAGTTTGATGCAGGCATCTGGGATCAGCGAATCGCAGCGTTAAAAACAGGCGGAATGGCGGCTATTATCGATGGGGTCATCGGTCGTTTCTTTACACCGGACTTTGTGACACAAAACACGATCAATCTTAAGCGCATACGCAATGTTGCGTTATCGCAGGCGCCAAGTGGCTATGCCGCATGTTGTGGTGCCATTCGTGACATGAATCTATATCCACGCCTTGAGCGCATTCAAGTCCCGACACTCGTGGTCGTCGGGGAGATGGACTTGTCGACACCCGAGGCCCGCGGACAAGCCTTGGTTGATCGCATCAAAGGCGCTCGCATGGTCAAGGTGCCAAGCGCGCACATCGCACCACCAGAAATCCCAAATGAATATCTGGCGGCGGTGCTCCCTTTTATTTCTTGACGCGATAAGAGTCGTGACAGGCTTTGCAACTGGCGCCCACATCGCCAAACGCTGCACGTAGCTTGTCTAAATCACCCGAGTCAGCCGCAGCGGAAAGTTTGACAACTGCGCCTTCGAATTTAGTTTGAGCTGCCTTGAAACCTGCGGCATCAGACCAAACCTCTGGCCTAGCGGCACTCTTACCCTCAGTGCCTGGACCGAAAGCGCCCCAAGGCAAGGTTGACAAGGTCTTGACAAGAGCGACGTTTGCTTTGATCGCAGCTGCGTCATAAGGGACCTGCCCTTTGACCGTACTTTGCATCCGTCCAAACTGAGACGCCATCACGACAAAAGCCGATTGACGATATTTAATTGCATCCTCAGGTTTAGCAAACTGGGCGCTGGCCGAGGACATCCACAGCGGAGACAATAATGCACCGGAAACCAACAATAACGACAGCTTTTTCATGGGCGTACTCCTTTGGGTTGTCATGTCAACTACTATACCGTCTTTGCTAGGGCTTGGGCTAGACCAATATAGCTGCGCGGCGTCATCGCCAACATCCGGGCACGGACCTCGGGGGGCAAATCCAAACCACCAATAAACTCGCGCAGTGCTTGCTCAGTGATCCCTTTTCCTCGTGTCAGCGCTTTGAGTTGCTCGTAAGGCTGTGGCAAACCATAGCGGCGCATCACTGTCTGGATAGGCTCGGCAAGCACCTCCCAGCTATTGTCAATATCTGCGTCGATGGCGGTGGCATTGACCTCAAGCTTGCCCAATCCGCGCAAACAAGCATCGTAGGCGACCAAGCAATAACCCAGCGCAACGCCCAAATTACGCAGCACGGTGGAGTCCGTCAAGTCGCGTTGCCAACGAGAGATGGGCAACTTCTCTGACAAATGTCGCAAAACGGCGTTAGCGAGGCCGAGATTGCCCTCCGCATTTTCAAAGTCGATGGGATTGACCTTGTGTGGCATGGTTGAAGACCCAACCTCACCGTCCTTAAGACGTTGTTTGAAATAACCCAACGCGATGTAGCCCCAAATGTCACGGTTCAAGTCAATCAAAATAGTATTGGCACGCGCAATCGCATCAAATAAACCGGCCATCCAATCATGCGGCTCAATCTGGATGGTGTGAGGATTTTGCTTGAGACCAAGTTCCTGCAAAACACGGGCACTAAAGGCTGGCCAATCCAACTCAGGGTAAGCAGAAAGATGTGCGTTGTAATTACCTGTCGCACCATTCATTTTTGCCAAAGGAACGACAGACTGAATATGTCCAATGGCATCACGCAAACGCGCCGCCACGTTGGCGAACTCTTTGCCAAGCGTTGTTGGCGTGGCGGGTTGACCATGCGTACGTGCAAGCATCGGCTGTGCGGCCTGCGAGTGCGCCATATGCTGAAGCGAAGCCAGTAATTTTTGCAACTGTGGCACCACAACCTGCTCTCGCGCACGACCCAACATCAGTGCATGCGAGGTGTTGTTGATATCCTCAGATGTGCAGGCGAAATGAATAAACTCACCTGCCTTTTCCAACTCAGAGTGACCCGCGACTTTTTCCTTGAGCCAGTACTCCACTGCCTTGACATCGTGGTTGGTGGTGCGCTCAATCTGCTTGATACGATCTGCATCCGACTCTGAAAAATCAGTCACCAAACTACGCAAAACTTGAGTCGCCTCGACAGAAAAAGGAGGGAGTTCTGGCAGACCCGCCTGAGACAAACCGATCAACCAGGCAATTTCAACCTCAACCCGGTGCGCCATGAAACCTGCTTCGGACAGCAATGGCCTCAATGCATCACAACGTGAGGCATAACGACCGTCAAGGGGTGAAACGGCATTTAAAACAGTTAGAGCAGGATTTGTTTGCATAAATGAGAAAACTGACAAAAAAACGACAAAAAGGATGAGTTTGAGTTTATCACCCCTGTTTGCTAGACAATATCTCCCCTAAAGTCGCTTCTCAGGGTAAGGTATCAACGTAGAAAAAATACGCTATTTAGTTCAAGCATACTAAGTAGAACTTAATTAGTAACATCAAGCAGCTTATGAAACTCATCGCATCACTCACCAGCCCTTACGTCCGTAAAGTGCGTATCGTCATGGCAGAGAAAAAACTCGATTACCAGATGCAAATCGAGAATGTCTGGGCGCCAGACACACTGATGCATGAATTTAATCCCTTAGGTAAAGTACCCTGCCTCATCACTGAAGACGACAATCGACTTTTCGACTCGCGCGTCATTGCGGAATATGTCGATACCCTGTCACCGGTCAGCCAACTCATTCCCAAAACTGGGCGTGATCGTGCCGCCGCAAAGTGCTGGGAAGCCTTAGCGGATGGCACTCTTGACGCTGCGATTATCATCGTCAAGGAACAGCAGCGCCCCG
>JBIKOQ010000343.1:0-2915 GCA_044357955.1 Burkholderiaceae bacterium
TGCATCGAAGTGGGCAACACATTGATCAAAAGATCCATTCGGGCATGCGTCATACGACGCACCCCGATGGAGGTAGAGATCACAATGACCCAAGCAAAACC
The DNA here is from genome assembly GCA_044357955.1 of Burkholderiaceae bacterium. Taxonomy (GTDB): domain Bacteria; phylum Pseudomonadota; class Gammaproteobacteria; order Burkholderiales; family Burkholderiaceae_B; genus Zwartia. The sequence continues at coordinate 102 of JBIKOQ010000343.1, forward strand.
TAGCAAAGCAAGTTCTTCGCTCCAGCTCAGGGACTTGCCAAACACATAACGTAAAAATACTTGCGCCGCCAAGGCGAGAAGCATGAGCATCACGAGCGTGACCGCTGCAAGCTTCAAGACCCTTTCTAATAAATCAAAATAACGGCGCATCTATGTTTCCTGCCAAGCACTGATCAAAGCGTTTACAAATTACTTCACCGCGTCGAGTGCCTGATTGACCATCGACTCACCTACCGTCTTTTTGGCTTTTTCATACATCGGCTGAACAGAAGCACGGAACGCCGCGACATCACCCACTGTATTGACTTTCATGCCTTTCTTTTCAAGACCGCTTAACAATGCCTTTTCATTTTTATTGACCGCAATACGTTGAGCGGCTGTTGCCTGCTTACCTGCCTCGATCACTGCAGCGCGCTGTTCTGCGTTGAGCTTGTCAAAGACACGCTTGGATATGATCAGCTCAATCGCCGAGTAGGTGTGATTGGTCAGGGACAAGAACTTTGTGACTTCGTACATCTTGCTGCTGTCAATCACTGCGATCGGAATTTCAAGACCATCGATGGTGCCCTGTTGCACGGCTGTAAATGTTTCGCCCCAAGCCATTGGAACTGCGGCACCACCCAGCGAGGTGAACATATCAATAAACACAGGGTTTTGCATCACACGATATTTCACGCCCGAAACATCTGCGGGCGCACTGACTGGCTTTTTATTGTTGATCATCTGACGGAAGCCACCTTCCATATAGCCCAACACCAAGATATTTTTCTTGGCGAGGAGTGCTGAAAGATCCTGTCCAACCTTGCCATCCAAAGACTTCTGCGCTTGCGCTTCGTTGGAGTACAGGAAGGGCAAATCGTTAATCTGGAAAGCGGGTTCGATCTGCGCGATCACAGCGTTGGTGATGATGGCGGAGTCGACTGTACCGAACCGAACACCCTCCATCATTTGCTTCTCATCACCAAGCTGACGGTTGGGGTAGAGTTGGACCTGCACCGAACCTTTCGTCAATTTCTCAACAGCACTTTTGAAAGCATGGGCGCCAATCGCGTAAGGGTCTGTTGGGCTGTCGGCTGTCGTCCAGCCAAGTTTGAGCACAGTCTGCGCACTTGCAACAGTTGGCATAGAAAAAGTAAAGGCTGCGGACACAATGGCGGATAAAGCCAATAAGTGACGAAGTTTCATGTTTTATCTCCTGGGTAGATTAAAGGTATTAAGGGTATGAAATTAAGAACGAGAACCTATAAAGGGGGCAAAACCATAAAGCACCTCAGGATTCTTCACTAGAATCTGTTGGCGCAAGGCCTCCGTCGGTAACCAAGTAAAAACCATCTCAGCGATATCACCATCGTTCGGCATGGGCGCAGGTATATTAGGATGAGGCCAATCTGTTCCCCAAACAAGGCGATCCGTCCGTGTGTTGAGTAACGCATCAACAAATGGTTGAATCGCCGACCATTTGTTGGCGGCATCTACTACTCGGTATGCGCCCGACAGCTTGACCCAGGCTGTACCCTCCCGGACCAGTGCACACATATTTTGAAAACCGGCATCGGTCACATCGCGCTTGGCGGGGTGACCAAAATGATCAAACACAACAGGCACTCCAAGTTTGGAAGCCCAAATCGGGATCTCCGGTTGCACAGCGACATCGACTAAAAACTGGATATGCCAGCCAAAAGGTTTAATGCGCCGAGCTAAGGACTCGGCATCGCTGAGTTGATTCCCACCTGCAAACAAAATATTGACCCGTGTGCCACGCGTACCTGCTTGGTGCAGACGTTCAATCTCAGCATCCGTACTGTCGACCGAGAGCACCGCGACAGCGCGCAAACGATCGGCGTGCGCCTGCATTGTGTCAAAAAGAGTACTGTGATCATGCCCGTACACTGAGGGATGTACCAATACAGCGCGATCCGCTCCAATCGCATTATTCATTGCCTCGAAGGCCGCCCATGGGGCGAGCGTTGGTGTGTAGGAACGGTTGGCCGTATGAGGATAAACCGTCGGATCCTCAAACACATGAAAATGGCAATCGACTGTGCCTGCAGGCAAACGCTTCTTTGGTGTCACCAACGTGTCGAAAGGTAAATATTCTGTTGTCATCACGATGTTTGACTCTGCCTCATACTTGACTATGCCCAAAACTTTAATTTTTTGTACTTTTCAATGTGGCTATGATTTAAGCACTTCTGACAAACAATTGCGATTGACGTTGACCCTGAGGATGGCCAAATCCTAGTCACAAGGGTAATTACCTATAATTTCTTATGTGTGCAGCGCTTATGTCATGAGGAGGCATAATAAGTGATGAAATATATTCTTGCTCTTGATCAAGGCACCACAAGTTCGCGAGCGATTCTTTTTGATGCCCATGGGTCTGTTGTTGACTCGGCACAGCAAGAATACCCGCAACACTTTCCCCAGCCAGGCTGGGTCGAGCATGACGGGCGCGATATCTGGGCTTCACAGCTTGATGTTGCCAAAACACTCATCCATCGATGCCCAAATCCGGGCAACATCGCTGCCATTGCGATCACCAACCAGCGCGAAACAACGCTCCTGTGGGATCGAAAAACGGGTCAACCTCTTGGCCCGGCAATCGTTTGGCAAGATCGACGTACGGCAGACCTCTGCGCGAAGATGCGTGCACAAGGTCTTACCGAATTGATCCAGAGTAAAACAGGGCTGGTGCTTGACGCTTACTTTTCTGGCACAAAGTTAGCCTGGTTAATCGATAACATTGATGGTGCCAGATCCCGCGCGGAACGGGGTGAACTTGCCTTTGGCACGGTTGACAGCTGGCTGGCCTGG
>JBIKOQ010000025.1:0-9676 GCA_044357955.1 Burkholderiaceae bacterium
CAGTGGCGGCGTTTTTAATACACCGCGCAATACGACGGCCCCCGCCAACCAGGCACCCAGCATACACACCGACAATCCCAACGCCCAAGGCCAGAGCGAAAAGCGCATATCGAACTCAAAAACCCAGTGCGATAAGGCCCAGGCAGCGAGTGTCGCACCACCCGCGGCAAGCAATCCAGCCAACGCACCTACGGCAAGCAACTCGATCCGTTGAGCGCCGGCGAGTTGTCGTCGCGTCGCACCAAAGGCTCTCAACAAAGCAGCCTCTCTGACCCGTTCGTCTCTTGTCGCCGATAAAGCCGCGGCTAGAACGATCGCGCCGGCAAAAACGGAAAACAAAAAGAGTCCTTGGACAGCGATCGACACTTTATCCAGAATATTTTGCAGCTGACTTAAAATCGCTCCGACATCGAACACGGTCAGATTAGGAAATTGTTTGACAAGCTGTTGCGTGACCGTGATGCGATCCGGGGGTAGATAAAAAGCGGTCATCCACGTCTGAGGTGCGTCCTTAAGGGCTGCGGGTGTCGTAATCGCAAAAAAGTTCGCGCGCATCGAATCCCAGTCGACACGGCGCAGACTGGTGACTTCGAGACGTATTTTTTCACCTGCCACATCAAAATCCAGTTTGTCACCGAGCTTGAGCCCTAGCGACTTGGCCAAACCGATTTCAAGCGAAACCTCTGAGCGAGAAGCATTCAGATCACGCCCCGCCACAATTTGCCCAGGCTCGGCCAAACGTTCTGCATAAGAGAGGTTGAATTCGCGCTCGACCATACGCTGAGCACGTGCGTCATCATAATCAGCGGCAGACACCGTACGATCGTTGAGTGCGACAAAGCGGCCACGCACCATGGGTGAAAGTCTCACTTGAGTGAGTCCGGCCTCACTCAGCGTTTTTTCAATACTGGGTACTTGATCGGTCTGAATATTGATCAAAAACCGGTTTGGCGCATCTGCCGGTAAGGTGCGCTGCCAGCCAGCCAATAAGTCAGTCCGCACAATGGTCAGCAACAAAATCGCCATCATGCCCACGGCGAGCGCGCTCGTTTGCGCAATCGTCGCACCTCGGCGACGCACGACGCCCGCCAAGGCAAAACGCAAAACTGGAAAACTTTTGAGGCGGCCTCTCAACCCGGAGAGCACCCACAACACCAACATACCCAGGCCCGCAAAAAGTGCGGCAGCGGCAAAGAAACCTGCGGCGAGCCCGATGCCGAGTTTGACGTCATTGGCGACCCACCACATCAATATTGAAAAACCAGATAAGCCTAAGGCATAGCCCATGAGGCTTTGTAGGGGAATACCGTCTTGATGGACACGCAAAATTTGCGAGGGAGGCACATGCCGCAGGCCGTTGAGCGGCGGCCAAGCGAAGGCCAACAATAACCACAAACCGGCAAACACTCCCTGTAAAGCAGGCTCGATACTGGCCTGAGGTAAATCGGCACCAAGCAATCCTCCGAGTGCCTGAACCATCAGTGCCTGTCCGCCCCAACCTAAGGCCATACCGACAAGCGATGCCAACAGACCCGTCAAGACAAACTCGCCCAACAAAATGGCGGTAATTTTGGCTTGCGTCGCACCCAGGCAGCGCATCACTGCCACGCTATTGCGATGGCGTTGGCTAAAACGTCTGGCGCCCAACGCGACCGCGACTGCCGCGATCAGCACTGCCAACATTGCAACCAAGGCGAGAAACTCCTGCGCCCGGTCAAGGGAGCGTCTGATTTCAGGACGTCCCGCTTCGACCGTCACAATCTTTTGGCCAGCCGTCATGGAGCGGGACAACCAATCACGAAAGAGATCAACGGCAGGGAGATCGCCTGCGACTAAAAAGCTGTAGCCAATGCGGCTGCCCGGTGCGATCAGTCCCGAGCGTGTTAAATCCTCCGCCCGCAACATCACACGCGGGGCAAGGTTGACAAACTGTGCGCCACGGTCAGGCTCGTAGGTGATCACGCGCGTCACCTTGAGACTCAAATCACCGACTTTAATGGTTTCACCAATGCTTAAACCTGTCTGACTCAAGACTTGGGCATCTACCCAAGCTTGCCCCACTTCGGGAGCGACAGTTGTTTGCTGCTCGGGTCCACCAAGTACCTCGGTCGTACGTAAACCACCTCTGAGCGGGTAACCCGCCTCGACGCCCTTGATCGAAGCCAGAACCAAGCGCCCATCACGGCCCACCATCGAAGGGAACTGCCAACCGAGCACAGTGCGCAAGCCCAGACTTTGTGCGCGCTCGACAAAAGCGGTAGGAATAGGCTTGGAAGACTCCACCACGAGATCGGCCCCCAACATCTGAGCGGCGTCACGCTCCAAAGCGCGTCCCACACGGTCAGCCAAAAAGCCCACACTTGTCACGGCGGCCACCGCAATCACCACGGCGAGTCCCAACAAACGCAAATCGCCCGCCCGGGCATCGCGCCAAGTTTGCTTAAAAATGACCTTGAAAATATTCATGCTCTCAATCGATCCAGTGCGTCTTGCAAACGATCAACAGCCCACACCTCGAGCCCTTCGATCGGTTGTCGCGGTGCATTGGCTTTTGGAATAATGGCGACGGAAAAGCCAAGTTTGGCGGCTTCGCGCAAACGTTCCTGACCGCGCGGTGCGGGACGGACTTCACCGGCTAAACCGACCTCACCAAAAGCGAATAATCCCTTGGGCAAAGGTCGGTCGCGCAGCGACGACAAAATCGCCAGCAACACGGCAAGATCTGCAGCAGGTTCGGTAATTCGCACCCCGCCTACTGCATTGACAAAGACATCCTGATCGGAGGTCGAGACCCCCGCGTGTCGATTGAGCACGGCCAGCAACATCGCCAGACGGTTACCCTCCAGTCCTACAGAAAGACGGCGTGGATTGGGAACGTGCGCGGTGTCGACCAGCGCCTGGATTTCAACGAGTAACGGTCGCGTGCCCTCTTGGGTGGCCATTACACAAGAGCCGGATACTTGTGCAGAGTGTTGCGACAAAAATAAAGCGGAAGGATTTGCCACACCACGCAAACCCCGGTCCGTCATCGCAAACACACCCAGCTCATTGACAGCGCCAAAGCGGTTTTTAAACGCACGAATCAGACGGAAGGAAGAATGTGTATCCCCTTCAAAATACAACACGGTATCTACGATGTGCTCAAGCACGCGCGGACCTGCGAGCGCGCCATCCTTGGTGACATGGCCAATCATGACAATCGGGATACCGGCCTGTTTGGCAAGACGTGTGAGTTGAGCGGCACACTCTTTGACCTGAGAGACCGAGCCCGGTGCAGCGGACAGTTCACTCGAATACATGGTCTGGATCGAATCGATGACGGCCACTGCAGGTTTTTGCTCAAGTAAGGCGGACTGAATCGCCTCAAGGCGAATTTCAGCAAATAAATCCACACCCTCGCCTGACAAGCCTAAACGACGTGCACGCAAAGCAACTTGCTCAGCGGACTCTTCGCCCGTCACATACAAGACACGGCGCTCACCCGACATGGCCACCAGCGCCTGAAGCAACAGTGTGGATTTACCAATGCCAGGGTCTCCACCAATCAGGACCACCGCGCCAGCCACCAGACCACCGCCCAGAACGCGATCAAACTCAGGAATACCCGTGGAAATCCTCGGCAACTCCAACGCCTCGACATCAGCCAGGCTGCGTAACGCGGTCGACGCGGCGAGCGGCGCATAGCGATGCTGTTCGGCCTGAGCAGACAGCCCTGAGTCGCGGGATTCCTCAAGCGTATTCCAAGCGTGACAATGCGGACACTGGCCCAGCCATTTTGGACTGATGCCACCGCATTCCGAGCAGGTAAAGATCGTTTTAATTTTGGCCATGAAAGTCTCAGGCGCACGATGCACCGCATACCGCTAGTCTAACGCAGGGGCTTACCCCGAAAGACCTGAAATTTGTCCACTAAACCCACAAAATCACAGGGGTGACACACTACACTTTGGTTTTTGCGTCTGCGCATGACTCTTTAATACACTTTTTACACATGTCGGTTGACCACTACGAGAACTTTCCTGTTGCCTCCTTGTTGCTGCCTAAGCGACTGCGCCGAGCCGTGACGGACATCTATCGCTTCGCCCGCGGCGCAGACGATCTCGCGGATGAAGGAGACGCAACTCCCTCACAGCGCAGAGCGGCCCTGCAAACCTATCGGGAGGCGATTCTTACGATTGAACGCGGCGAGAAACCTGAGGCAAGCTTTGAGCCTTTAGCGCAAACCATTGCACAACATCACTTGCCTGCCACGCCCTTTTTAGACCTGCTTTCCGCCTTTGATCAGGATATCGGACAAACGCGTTACGCGGACTACCCATGCCTGCTTGATTACTGTAGGCGCTCTGCCAATCCAGTCGGTACGCTGATGCTTTATCTGTATCGAACGACGGATACGCGCTCCATGACCCAATCTGCGGCTATTTGTTCTGCACTGCAGCTCGTCAATTTTTTACAAGATGTCGCGATCGACTGGCAAAAAGGGCGAATCTATTTGCCCCTGGAGGATTTGGAGCACTTTGGTGTGACGGAGCAGCACATCGCGCAAGCGAAGGCAGACCAAGCCTGGTGTCAGCTGATGCAGTTTCAAGTGGATCGCGCGCGGGGCTTGTTAAACTCAGGTCTGCCCCTCGGAAGAACGCTTTCAGGCAGAATCGGCCTTGAGCTTCGTTTAATTATCCAAGGAGGCCTAAGAATTCTCGAAAAAATCGAGCATGTACGTTTTGATGTTTTCCGACATCGCCCGACCTTGCGTGCCCATGACTGGGTCGTGATGTTTTGGCGTGCATTAAGAGCCTGATGCGATGACCCCTAGCGAATATTGTCAAGAAAAAGCAGCCAAAAGTGGCTCAAGTTTTTATTATGCTTTTTTATTTTTGCCACCCGAGCGGCGTCAAGCCATCACGGCGCTCTATGCTTTTTGTCGTGAAGTCGACGATGTCGTGGATGAGTGTACAGACACCTCGATCGCGCGCATCAAGCTTGCCTGGTGGCGCACTCAAATTGATGCCTTGTTTCAAGGCAAACCCGAACATCCAGTCACTCAGGCGCTTGCGCCCTTTTTGACTCCGTTTGATATCACCCAGTCAAGGCTGATCGCGATCATTGATGGGATGGAGATGGACCTGGACCAAACCCGTTATCTAGACTGGCCAGGGTTGGAGAAATACTGCTGGCATGTCGCCGGCGTGGTGGGAGAACTATCCGCCGGCATCTTCGGCTATCAGGATCCAGCAACACTTCAATATGCAAGCAAGCTAGGCATCGCCTTTCAGTTGACCAATATCATCCGAGACGTCGGGGACGATGCTCGCCGCGGCCGAATTTATCTCCCGATTAGCGACCTCCAACAGTTTGGCGTGCGTGCCGCCGATATTCTCAACAGCCAATACTCCGAAAACTTTTCTGCCTTGATGGCTTTTGAAGCGGCGCGCGCGCGTGCACTCTACCGCGAAGCGATCGACGCCCTTCCAGAAAGCGACCGCCGCGCGCAACGTCCCGGCCTCATGATGGCAGCCATTTACCACGCTCTGCTCGATGAAATCGAAGACGAAAAATGGCAAGTTCTGGATCAACGCATTTCGCTCACGCCCCTTAGAAAGTTTTGGCTTGCCTGGAAAAACTTTGTGGGTTCTGGTCGCAGCGTGCTGCGTCAAATCAGGCGTTCGAGCGACATCACGTGAACATTGCCGTCGTGGGTGCGGGTTGGGCTGGACTGGCCGCGGCCGTTCGCCTCAAAGACCTGGGCGCGACGGTGACGGTCTTTGAGGCTGCGCCCGTTGCGGGTGGACGCGCACGGGGTGTCGACGATGTCAACATGGGACGCATCGACAACGGACAGCACCTGATGCTCGGCGCCTACACCGAATCACTCAAACTCATCGAACGCCTCCAACCAAGTCCTTCTCTTGAGCAGGTACTGTTTCGCTCGCCCTTGCATCTTGAAAGTGCCGATGGCAGCTTTAAGCTGCAGGCATCCACGCTGCCTGCACCACTCAATACCTTGTGGGCCTTGTTATCGGCTAAAGGCCTCGGACTGTCCGAACGCCTGCGTGCCTTGCGTATGATGCTGCAGTGTCGAATGACGGGCTGGCGCGCGCAGCCAAACGAAACCGTGCAGTCCTTATTGCGACGACACCGACAGTCGGCGATACTTTCCCAGCGGCTCTGGTCCCCCTTATGTCTGGCGGCGCTTAACACGCCGGTCGCGCAAAGCTGCGCACAATTATTTCTCAATGTTCTGCGCGATAGCTTGGACGGTAGACAAGACGCCAGCAACTTAGTGATTCCCAGCGTTGATTTATCTCAACTATGGCCTAACGCCGCTGCGCAAACCGTGACGATGCGCTATCGCCATCTTGTACGCAAGATCCGTGCAACTCCCACACAGGTCCAGATTGATCAAGAGCAATTTGATGCTTGCGTCGTTGCGGTACCTCCCTATGCTGCGGCGCGAATTTTGTTCGACCCAAGTGATGATGGCGATGCACTGAACCGTATCCTGCAAGCCTTTGAGTATCGTGCAATTGCGACGCTGACCTTAGAGCTTGAGTCTGACTGGCAATTACCGCAACCCATGCTGATGCTTGATGAAGACTTGTCGCGCGGTCATGTCGGCCAATGGGTCTTTAAACGTGCCGCACAGCCTCGACAGCTGAGTGTGGTGGTCAGTGACGCGACCGATTTTTTGAAGCAAGACAGAGCACCCTTTGTCCAGGCCATTGCCTCCCAAATTAGAGAGCAATGTGCGATGCATCCCCACAGCATCAATGAAATGCCTGCGGTCAAACACCAAAGACTGATTGTGGAAAAGCGAGCAACTTTTGATGCTGTTCCAGGCCTTGTACGCCCGTCTAACAGAAGCCCATGGCCTAGGATTGTTTTAGCGGGAGACTGGACCGATACAGGATATCCGGCGGTGCTCGAGGGAGCCGTACGTAGCGGCCTTGACGCCGCGGCGATATTAGAAAAAGAGCTTAGCCTCTCAGGCTATGCGCGGTAAACAAGCCCAAGAAAGTCAGCACCAGCGAGCCCGCGAGGCTCATCCCGGCATAAGAAACAGCCATGCCGAAACGACCTTCTTCGACAAAGGCGATGACCTCGGCGGAAAACGTGGAAAAAGTTGTGAGTGCCCCCAAAAATCCCGTCACGAGCAGTAAGCGCCAAAACTGCGGCCACTCTGGATGTGCCGCCACCAAGCCCAAAATTAAGCCCACCAAATAACCGCCCATCATGTTGGCCACGAAGGTGCCCCAAGGCAACATGTCCGCATGACGATTCAGCCATAAGCTCAAGAGCCACCTCAACCACGCCCCCGCTGTCGCACCAAGCGCCACAGCCAGGAAATGGGATGGGGTCAGCATTTGCATGGAGCTCAACTCCCAGCGTGCTCGGTGATGTAGGCGCGAACACTTGCAACATCGCAAGGCAAGACCGTAAAGCGCTGCGGCAAGGACTCTAGATTTTCTAGGCCCTCGGGCAAAGGTGCGGGCATGCCAAGCGCCTCTTCGATCACCTCAGAGAACTTGGCCGGCAAGGCGGTTTCGAGAACCAACATCGGAACCCCAGGCTCGACATAGGATGCAGCCACTTTGATGCCATCCGCCGTGTGCGGATCGATCAACACCCCGGTGCGCGCGTGTACGTCACGGATCGTAGTCAAACGATCTTGGTGCGTACTGCATCCTGCTACAAACCCATAACGTCGCTCAAGTTCAGGCTTCATGCTTGATAGATCGAAGAAACCCTCTCGCGACAACGCGCGCCAAAGTCCAGCGACTCGCTCGGCATCGCGTCCCACGAGATCGTACACAAACCGTTCGAAATTCGAGGCACGCGAAATATCCATCGAGGGACTCGAGGTCGCGAAGGTTTGGGCTGCCCCTCGCGGACGATAAATACCCGTGCGGAAGAACTCTTCGAGGACATTGTTTTCGTTGGTGGCTAGCACCAACCTGCGAATCGGCAAGCCCATCGAACGCGCGATATGACCCGCCAGGATATTGCCAAAATTTCCGGAAGGTACCGTAAACGATACCTCTTGTCCAGAACCTGAAGTCGAGCGGAGCCAACCATGAAAATAGTACACAATCTGTGCAGCGATACGCGCCCAGTTGATCGAGTTGACCGCGCCTAGACGATACTTAGACTTGAACGGTAGATCGCTCGCGAGCGCTTTGACAACGTCTTGCGCTTCGTCAAACACGCCTTTGACCGCGATATTGTGAATATTGGCATCCTGCAGCGAATACATCTGTGCACGTTGAAACGCGCTCATCCGTCCATGCGGTGACAGCATAAATACCGCGACAGCCTCCTTGCCACGCATCGCGTATTCGGCTGCCGAACCGGTATCTCCAGAGGTCGCACCAAGAATATTGAGTGTCGACCCGCGTTGCTTGAGCACATAAGGAAACACTTGACCTAAAAACTGCATCGCCATGTCTTTGAACGCCAACGTGGGTCCCTCGGACAAGCTCAACAACGACAGACCTCCATATAAGGGACGAACAGGCACAATCGCTTCGGTTTTGAAGGATGCCTTGCAATACGCGGATGCCGTCATCGCAGCCAGTGTGCTGCGCTCGATATCCGTCACAAACAAAGACAAGACTTCGGTCGCCAACGCGTGATATGGCAAGGCGCGCCAAGATTCGAGGGTCTGCGTAGAGACTTGAGGAATATTTTCCGGTACAGCCAAGCCACCGTCGGGAGCTAAACCTTCTAACAAAATATCCGAAAATTCGAGAGCCTGCATACCCCCGCGTGTTGAAACATATTTCATGACAAGCTTTCCACTCTCAATCGGGTCACGCTGGAACGAATGAACTTCAGGGCTTCGATTCGAGCAATCGCGATATTGATATTGCGTTCTAGCGCTTGATGCGTCAAAAAGATCAGATCCGCGCTGCCATCGGCGTCGGACGGCTGTTGGATCATCGAGCCAATCGAGATGCCCGCATCGGCCAACACCCGGGCGATGTCCGCCAAGACGCCTGGCTGGTCCGCGACGGTCATCCGCAAATAGTATGAGGTCACGACGTCTTCGATCGACAAGATCGGGATATCAGACATCGCATCGGGTTGAAACGCCAAATGCGGGACGCGGTGTTCGGGATCTGCGGTATGTAAACGTGTGACGTCGACAAGGTCGGCCACGACGGCCGAAGCCGTTGGTTCCTCGCCGGCGCCCTTGCCATAATAAAGTGTCTGTCCAACTGCGTCACCACGCACCAAGACTGCATTCATCGCGCCTTCGACGTTGGCAAGTAAAGAAGCGCTCGGCACGAGCGCAGGATGCACACGCAACTCAATCCCGTTGGGACGACGCTTTGTAATACCAAGGAGTTTGATCCGGTACCCTAAGCGTTCGGCAAGCTTGATGTCCTCAGAAGCCAGTGAGGAAATGCCCTCAATGTGGGCCTTATCAAACTGCACAGGAATACCAAACGCCAACGATGCAAGCAGGGTGAGTTTGTGTGCGGCATCAACCCCTTCGATATCGAAGGTCGGATCCGCTTCGGCGTATCCCAGCTTTTGGGCCTCAGCCAGCACGGTCGCAAAGGGTAAACCACGTGAACGCATTTCTGACAAAATGAAATTGGTCGTACCGTTGATAATGCCGGCAACCCATTCGATGCGATTGGCCGTCAAGCCCTCGCGAATCGCTTTGATGATA
>JBIKOQ010000026.1:0-9674 GCA_044357955.1 Burkholderiaceae bacterium
CAGAAATTTCTCTGATGCCGTCAAAGAAAGAGAACCGCGAATGTCCAATTTTTCGGTTGCGATGGCGCGCTCGAGCCCTTTGTCGTTGAGCCACAGGGCGGTGTAACGCACGCCCGGCTTACGGGTGAAGCCTGCGACGATCTCGGGTGCGTCAGCCATCTGCGGCACGGCTTTAGGACTCACAAAGGACGTGACTTGAATCTGTTCAAGACCCGTCTCGGACAAGCTATCGATCAACTCAATCTTACGTGACGTTGGAATCGGCCCTTTCTCGATCTGCATGCCCTCACGAGGGCCCTCTTCGAGAATACGTACGCGCTTAGGTAAGTCTGACATGTCTGCTCCTGTGTTTTTAAACTGCTTCTCTGATCTCATCACAGAAAAGCATGCGTTGAAACGAGAGTAATACCGGCGCGATTCCTATGTCAATGTCACCCGATCCAAATGGATACAAGTCCACTTAATGGAATCGTAATCCCCCCTCCAGTAAGAACGTCAGAGAAATATAATGATGCATGCACCTGTAAAAACAACTCTCTTTCATGGATACACAAATGACTCAAAAAACTGCCCAGTCCATTCACTGGGATGCTGAAGCCGATCTGGTCGTCGTTGGCTTTGGCGGAGCGGGCGCCGCAACCTCGATCACCGCTTCCGAAGCCGGAGCTTCGGTGATCTTATTGGATAAAGCACCCGAGGGGCAGGAAGGCGGGAATACACGGGTGGCATCACAAGGATATCTGAATACGTCCACGCCTGAAGGCGCAGCGACATATTTAAAAGCACTCTGTGGTCCCTACGAGGTCCCAGAGGATATGGTTGAGGCGTGGTCCAAGGAAATGTGTCTGAACAATGAGTGGCTCACCTCGATTGGTGGGGACCCTCAAGAGCACCAGCACGGCTCGCATGGCACAGGGATCGAGTTTCCCGAATTACCCGGCTCAGACTGCGTCCATAAATTTCACCATGGAGATATTCTGGGTTATTCCAAAACGTGGGAAATGCTTGCGGACGCCGTCAAGTCACGTCCAATCGAAGTGCGCTACGAAAGTCCAGCACAAAAGTTGATTCAAGATCCGCTGACACAAGAAGTATTAGGCGTCACCGCCCTTCATCAAGGCAAGACTCTCAATATCAAAGCTAAAAAAGGCGTTGTCCTGACCTGCGGCGGCTTTGAGAACAATCAAGAGATGATCCGCAACTACCTGACGGGTGTACCGTATTGCTATACCTCTGGTAGTCCTTTTAACGAAGGCGATGGCATTCGCATGGCCATGGAGATCGGTGCGGACCTCTGGCACATGAACAACTACGCAGGACCTTCAATGGCCCTCAAAGTCCCAGAATACCCTACGACATTTTCAATGGTCGCACTACATTTTTCGCATGCACCCAAGGGCGGCATGGTTGTCGTCGGTCCAGACGGCAAGCGCTTTACTGATGAAAAATATAAAACGCGCCACGGTAAAGTCGAACAAAACGGCAAATGGTACGCCATGCGTACGCCCTGTCCAATGTATATGATTTTCGACCAAACGATGTTCGAAGACGGTCCTCTCTATGAAGGCAAGCCTACCCATGGTTGGACGCAAATTATGAGTGGCTATAAGTGGAGCGCAGATAATAAAGCCGAACTCGCAAAAGGCTGGATCAAAACCGCCCCCTCCCTTGAGGAGCTCAATAAAACACTCAATCTGCCTGCGGGTAATCTCGAAGGCACCGTCAAACGCTGGAACGAGTCCTGCGCCAAAGGTAAAGATGAAGACTTTGGTCGCGACAAAATGATTCAGCCATTTGGCTCAGGGCCATACTATGCAATTGAGCTTTCACCCTCGATGCTCAACACACAAGGAGGACCTCGCCGTAACGCACGTGCTCAGATCGTGCGGCCTGACGGCACACCGATTCCCCGTCTCTACAGTGCGGGCGAAATGGGTTCGATTTTCAGTTATTTGTATCAAGGCACTGGCAATATCGGTGAATGTTTTGCCTTCGGTCGCATTGCGGCGCGCAATGCTGTCGCTGACAAGCCCTGGGCTTAATTGATTCAAAGGGATCCCGGCTCTGTTTGGGTCGGGATGATCGGTTTTTGCATGGAAATATCGCTCACAATCGTCGAGAGACTTGATACGTCCATATGTTGAGAATCGCGCGCGTTTCGATCGATGCACTAAAAACGTTTAGATTCAGTCCCCTCTTTGTGCTAGGATAAATTGATAAAAACTTGAGACAAAGCGTGTCTACCTAGGCGCGCAACATGAGGGGGCACCACATGAAGACAGTTCAATCAGCCTGCGCATCTTTACTCGCAGGTATTTTGCTATCGTTCAATACCTTTTCTACAACGGCATTGGCGCAAACGCAAAACTTCCCTAATAAGCCTATCAAGATCGTTGTGCCTTTTGTACCGGGTGGGGGCTCCGATAGTGTTGCACGCGTGATCGCGAAAGGGATGACCGAACAATTGGGACAAGCTGTCGTCGTTGAAAACAGAGGTGGCGCCAACACCATCATCGGCACAGAATATGTCGCCAAGTCAGCGCCCGATGGCTACACCTTGTTGGTCTGCACAACAGCCTTTGCGACCAATCCAAGCATGTATAAACTTCCCTTTGATACGGTCAAAGACTTTGATCCCGTGACCATGTATATGGGTGCCGCGCTTGTATTGGTTGTCAATCCCAATCTTCCAGCGAATAACCTGCGCGAGCTGATTGCTCTGGCTAAAGCACAACCAGGAAAGCTGACCTTTGCATCCTACGGTGCGGGAGGTCCTGGACACTTAGCCGGCGAACTCTTCAAGCAAATGGCCGGCGTGGATATGCTCCACATTCCTTACAAAGGAAGCGCGCCCTCTATTGCGGATGTCGTCTCAGGAACTGCGTCGATGTCCTTCGCAGTCATGCAACCCTCACTGCCTTTAATTAAGTCCGGAAAACTCCGTGCTCTAGGCGTCGTGATGTCCGAGCGCGCCTCTCAATTACCTGACGTCCCTACGATCGGCGAGACACTCCCTGGATTTTTGATTACAGGCTTTAATGGACTTTGCGCACCCGCCGGAACGCCACCCGCTATTTTGACCAGACTCAACGACGCCATCACCAAGGTCGTCACGACGCCTGCCATTCAAGACCAACTTGTCAATGCCGGCAACCCTATGCTTACGCGTCCATTACCACCTAAAGAGTTTAAAGCCTTCGTCGAAGTGGATATTGAGAGATGGAGAAAAATCGTAACCGATGGAAAAGTGACGCTTCAATAATTTGTCCAGATCCGTTTAAGTCACTGATCTGTTTTTTGAATACATAAAAGAGGTTCAGCATGTCTGCTCTTTCTGAGTCATTAAAACAATATATCGGTATGCAGTCTGAAACTGAAGTCGCATGCGATACTGTTGAACGCGGTGCAGTGAGACGTTATGCACAAGCGATCATGTACGAGGATCCTATTTTCGATCAGCCGTGCGAAAACAATACCCTCTTTGGCGGGCCCGTTGCTCCGCCCCTGTTTCCCACGCATATGTTTCGACGCGCCTTTGGCAAACCGGATCCTGTTCAAGACAATGCCAAAAATCCCGACTTTGACGGCATTGTCGCCGCGACAAGTGCACAGGGATTGCCTGCGATCGAACCCCTGGCTGGATATGCGCTTCTCAATGGCGGCTCTGAAATTGAGTTCTTTCGCTATGCACGTCATGGTGAGACCGTCAAACTCACGTCTCGCTACGCTGACATTACAGAAAAAGAAACGAGCAAGGGACCGATTATTTTGGTCGTCATTGAATCAGAGTACTGCAATGGCGAGGGTGATCTTCTCATCCGTACTCGACGCACGCAGATCAGGAGGAAATGACATGGCACTCGGTAAAACACCCTATTTTGAGGATGTCGCAATTGGCGCCGAAATCCCTGGTCTTGAAAAAGGTCCCCTAACGACTGCGCATCTGATGCGCTGGTCGGCCGCGATGGAAAACTGGCACAAGATTCATTATGACAAACCGTTTGCGATGGAGCATGACAAGTTACCTGGCTTGTTGATCAATGGCTCACTGAAGCAACAGTTTGTGCTGCAACTACTCGCTGACTGGGCAGGTCCACAAGGCTGGGCGTGGAAAGCAAGCTTTCAGTTTCGCGCGATGAACCTTGTCGAGGAAACCGTCCGCGTCTGGGGACGCGTGACGGACAAACGCGCGGGACCTGACTTCGGTCTCATCGATATCGAGTTGGGTATTGTCAATGATGCTGGCAAAGAATCCACCCCCGGCTCCGCCATCGTCGCGCTCCCCTACAAGAACGGCAAAGCGTTGCCCTATCCATTTATTCCACCAAAACTTTAAACGCATTAACTACTCTCAACCAAAAGGGAGAGCGCGAATGGGGCTCATTTATCCAGACGGCGCCTTGACTGGGCTGAGAGTGCTTGACCTGAGTCACGGCATTGCCGGACCCTTTGCGGCTCGGCTGCTCGGTGACCATGGCGCAGACGTCATCAAGGTCGAGCGCCCGGTGACCGGCGACTTCGCGCGCGCGCTGCCGCCACTCAAACACGATGCGCCAGCGCCTGAGCAAAGTCTGCTATTTCAATATCTCAACTGGAACAAACGCAGTATCGCACTGGATTTACGACTTGCAGAGAACAAACCTCTCATACAAAAACTCGTCGAACAAAGCGATATCGTCATCGAAAGTTTTCGGCCAGGCCGACTCGATCAGTGGGGACTCAGCGTGGATCAACTCCTCGCATGGAAACCCACTCTTGTCGTGACCTCTGTGACGAATTTCGGCCAAACCGGACCATACGCACAGTACGCTGCAAGCGATCTCACCCTTCAAGCCCTAAGTGGCATCATGCAGATTAGCGGTCAAGTCGATCGAGAGCCGCTCAAGCATGGTTTATCCCAATCGTTTTATTGTGCAGGCTTGACAGCCGCTTACGCATCCATCATGGCCTATACCGCCGCGCAAGCCGACCAATTCGGAGAACATGTCGACGTATCAATCCACGAGTGTCTAGCTTCTGAGCTTGTCCTCAATGAATCCTATTACGCGTTTCTTGGAGCGGTACAAGGTCGTCGCGCAGTCGTACAAGATCCCTTTGCGGGAGAACCTATCCCCACTCGAAAAGGCTACCTTGCTTTTCAAACAGGGGGCGGAGCGCCTTTTGAGACGCTCGCAGAACTCTTTGATCGACCAGAGTTTCGTGAAAAACGTTTCTCCAGTCCCCCTGAGCGCGAAAAACGCGTGCCTGAAGTCAGGGCTCTACTCGAAGAGTGCGTGGCCAATCGAGAAGCCAAAGAGGTTTTTCTCGCTGGCGCGCAAAAACGTTTACTGCTTGGTGTCGTACAAAGTGCAGAAGACTTATTAAACTGTGAACACCTCCAAGAACGACAAGCGTTCACCGCACTCGAACATCCAGCAACCACAACACACTTTCGCTTTCCCGCAGAACTCGCCAAGCTTTCACTGACTCCAACCTCAGTACGTCGACGCTCACCGATGCTTGACGAGCATCGAGATGAAATCCTCGCACAGTTCGGGAGTCGCGCATGACAAAAGCCACCTTGCCTTTGAACGGCATGCGCGTATTGGATTTGTCCTATGTCTTCGCGGTTCCTTATATGGCCGGCCTATTGAGCGACCTCGGCGCCGAAGTCATCAAAATAGAGGCGCCACATAAACTCGATCAAACACGTGGCCGAGCCTTTGGTCCTTATTTGGATAATGATCCAGCTCAAGACCCTTGGAATCGTTCAGGTATTTTTTATGTCGTGAATCGCGGCAAACGCTCCCTTGCCATGGACTTGAGTCAACCTGAGGGTCAGGAAATCTTTCGTGAACTTGTCGCCAAGAGCGATATTGTTCTTGAGAACTTCACGCCCCGCGTCATGCGCAAATGGGGCTTGAACTACGACGAGCTTAAAAAAATCAAACCCTCTCTCATCATGCTCTCCAACACCGGCTATGGATCTACAGGGCCTTGGTCGTCCTTCCCCAGCCAAGGTACAACCCTTGAAGCGACCATGGGGATTACCTTTTACACGGGTTATCGGGGGGATAAGCCCTGGAAAGTGGGGCAATCGTATCCTGACTTTATCGCATGCTGGGCCGGGCTCAATGGTCTATGGGCGGCCATCGCACACATGCGAAAAACGGGTCAAGGCCAATGGGTTGATGTCGGCATGTACCAACTCGGCGTCGCATTGATGCCCGAACCTCTGCTGCAAAAGCAGTTAGATGGAACCGAGCCTGTCAGAATGGGTAATGAGCATGCCGAGCACGTGCCAAGCAATCTTTACCAGACGAAAGGGATAGATCAATGGCTCGCACTAACTATTCAAACAGATAGCCAGTGGGCGACACTGACGGACTTGATGCAGAAAACTGAACTGGCGAGCGATCCACACTTTAGTTCCGCTGCCGCACGACAGCGCAATAGAGAAGCCGTCAATGCAGTCGTTGCAGCCTGGTGCCTGACGCACTCCTCGCAAGCGCTATTCAAACAATTGCAGGCTCATGGCATTGCTGCAGCGCCTGTTTTAAACAGCAGGGATTTACTGCGAGATCCTCATCTCAAGCATCGCAATTTCTACGAAACGGTCATGCACCCGGAACCTATTGGTGAGCGCCCGATTATCGGCCGTCCCTACAAGCTGCGCTTTCGCGATGCACACATCAAAAAACCTGGTCCACGCTTTGGGGAGGACAATGACAGTATCCTCAGGGAGATTCTCGGGAAAACCCCTGAACAAATTTCTGCGCTTAAAGATTCTAATGTCGTGTCGGACTTTCCAACCAATCCAGGTATCTCTGGAACAATGGACACCGAATCGATGTTAAAACTTAAAACACTCATCGCCGTCGATCAAGATTACCGTACGAAGTAAGGGGTGCGCGCTGTGCAAGTCATCAGTCGAAGTATGGGATATATCGGTGCGGGAATCGTTGGCGTTTTATTGTCATCAGGTTACCTGCACATGACTCTCGAACTTCCGATGGGCGAAATGGATCAGCCTGGGGCGGGGGTATTTCCAGTGCTGGTCGCGGGTATCCTTTTCGTCGCGAGCCTTTCTGCTTTATGGGAAGGATGGCAACGCAGGGAGAATAGTCCCGCTCTCGATCTGCCTGAGGGCTCGGATCGTGTTCGACTATTCAAGATGATTAGTTTGCTGCTGATTTATTTTCTCGCCATACCTTGGGCAGGTTTTTCGTTGAGCAGCCTTCTTTTTTGTATGTTTCTGATCAGGCTTCTATCAACGCTCTCATGGAAACAATGCGGGCTCTATGCGTTTTTAATGACTGCCACCCTGCACCTTATTTTCATCTCGGCCCTCAAAGTACCCATGCCAGTCGGCGTGCTCATTGATTTTTTCAGGAGCTGAGATGGAAGCGATCGAAGGCCTGCTCTACGGACTCGGCGTTGCATTCACGCTCAATAACTTATTAGCTGCACTCGTTGGCGCACTCGCAGGCACATTGATCGGCGTTTTACCGGGCCTAGGTCCAACAGCGGGTATTGCGATGATCCTGCCTTTAACGTATGCGCTGGATCCGACGAGTGGCTTAATCATGATGGCAGGCATGTATTACGGCGCAATGTATGGCGGTTCGACAACGGCTATTCTCATCAACATGCCCGGCGAGTCTGCCTCCGTCATTACCTGCATTGATGGCTACAAACTCACTAAAAAGGGTCGCGCTGGTGCTGTGCTCACCATTGTCGCAGTCGGTTCTTTTGTAGGAGGTGGTCTTTCGGTACTTGGCGTCATGCTGTTCGCACCCGCCTTGGCCAATGTCGGTTTACTGTTTGGTCCAGCCGAGTTCTTTGCGTTGACGGCTGGAGGGCTCCTATTATTTTCACGTATTTCTGGCGGTACCTTAGCTGCAGGCATTTTCCCCATGGCGGTTGGACTCATGCTCAGCACCGTAGGTCAAGAAATAGTGACCGGTGCGGATCGCTTCACCTTTGGTATTCGAGATCTCACCCTAGGTGTTGAGCTTGTCGCCCTGGTCGTCGGTCTTTACGGCGTGACTGAAATCATGTCGGTCGTAGAGTCGTTGCAAAAACAAGGCAAGCCGATTCCAGTCAAGCTCAAAGAAATGTTCCCCTCTCGAGAGGAGTGGCGACGCTCCTGGGGACCTTATGGTCGCGGGACGGCAATGGGATTTGTACTCGGCTTATTGCCTGGCCCATCCGCCACAATGGCGAGCTTTGCCTCCTACCGACTTGAAAAAGGCGTTTCAAAATACAAGGAGCAACTCGGTGAGGGTGCGATCGAAGGTGTCGCGGGCCCTGAGACCGCCAATAATGCTGCCGCTACCTCCTCGATGGTGCCATTGCTTGCGCTTGGCATCCCGTTTGGCTCTGTGACGGCGCTGATGCTGGCTGCAATGATGGTACATGGCGTGCAGCCCGGTCCAATGATGATGACCTCGCACCCAGAAATATTTTGGGGTGTGATTGCTTCGATGCTGGTCGGTAACGCCATGCTCGTCGTCTTGAATATTCCCTTGATCGGTCTGTGGGTCAGCTTACTGAGAGTCCCTAATCATGTGTTTCTGCCCATCATCCTGATGGTCGCTACGATTGGTTGCTATAGCGTTCGCAATAGCATGGTAGATGTCTACATGCTCTGGGCGATCGCGATGATTGGGTATGCGTTACGCAAGCTCGAGTTTCAACTTGCCCCCTTAGTCGTTGGCGTTGTTCTGGGACCTTTGATTGAAAAGCACTTGCGCGAAGGTTTATTTATGAGCCTGGGCGATGTCTCTGTTTTTTACACGAGTCCGATCGCCATCGGGATCTGGTCTGTGGTTGTCATCGTCTTGCTGCTCGAACCGCTGCGCTCGCTTTATGGGAAGCTGTTCGGCGTCAAGGTTAAAAAGCTTATCCCGGAGAGTTCGGAGTAGCCTCGACTTTTACCCAGCCTGGATCCAGACCAATCGCGCCCTGCTCGGCCAGGACGCTGATCTGCTCGGGCCCATAACCCATTTCAGTCAATATTTCGGCCGTATGCTGTCCTAATCTCGGGGGAGGCAGACGTACCGATCCTGGCGACTCGCTAAACTTGATCGGCAATCCCGCCATCGACATCATTCCCAGACCCTCTAGCTCGATCTCCTGCACCATGTCACGCGCCAACACTTGCGGTTGCTCCACAACTTTATCGATCGTATTGACCGGCGAGCACGGCACATCATTTTCTTTTAGTCTCTTTTCCCAATACGCCAAAGGCTGCTTGATAATTTCTGCGCCGATCAATTGAATCAAAAGCGGGCGATTCAATGCACGCATTTGAGGGTCGATGAAACGGGGATCTTCTAACCAGGCGGGTTGCTCAAGCGCCGCGCAAAGACCCTTCCACATACGCTGATTGAAAGCAGAAATCACAATCCACTGATCGCTCGCCTGATAGGCGCGGTAAGTCGGACTCGTTAATGCACCACTTCCGCTCGGTCCTGGCACCTCTCCACTCGAGAAATAGCGAGTAAAAAACTGTGCCATCATGGCGATATGTCCCTCGAGTAGCGAGGTGTCCACCCTCTGTCCACGCCCTGTCCTATGCCTTGTTTCAAGCGCCATCATCACCCCGATCGCGCCAAACATACCGCCCCCCACATCGGCGACGGACATTCCCATCTTCGCCGGACTCCCTTCTGGATCACCCGTGATACTCA
>JBIKOQ010000345.1:0-2907 GCA_044357955.1 Burkholderiaceae bacterium
AGAGAGTCAGTGAGTCCGTTATACTTTGTAAGGCTGATCTTTTTTAGCATTGTCAGACTTGTCATTTTCAACATTGCCCTCAGATTAGGTGTATGGGACTTAAAGTTTTCGATTTGCAGTGCGAGCATGGCCACCTTTTTGAAGGCTGGTTTGGCTCGCATGAGGATTATGACGCGCAGCAAAGCCGTGGGCTGCTGACATGTCCGATGTGTCACAGTGCCACCATTGAAAAGCGTTTGTCAGCCCCTAGGCTGAATGTGGGGCATTTTGATGCCGAGTCTCGAACCTCAGACGGTGCAGCCGCTGGTACAAGTGCCTCACGTGAAACCGTTGTGGCCTCTTCGCCGGAGGCCCTTCAGTTAGCTCAAATTCAGGCTGCCATCATGCAACAGATGCGTGAACTCGTCCGCAATACTGAAAACGTCGGCTCGGGTTTTGCCCAAGAAGCCCGTCGCATTCACGAAGGTGAGTCCGAAGAGCGTCCGATCCGTGGAACCGCTACCCCCGAGGAGCGAGAGGCGCTTGTCGATGACGGTATCGCTGTCGTGGCCTTGCCTGGTTTTCTTGATGCCGATCAATTGCAGTGACAGGCATTGCGGTGCCTGTTGCATTGCACCCTCCATTACTAGCCCAATCCCAGGAATGCCGCAGGGCAAGCCAGCGGGTGTGCCATGTATTCATTTGCAAGCAGACTTTCGCTGCGCGATCTTTGGCCAGCCGGAGCGCCCCGCGTTTTGTGGCGGGCTTCAGCCGTCGGAGGAAATGTGCGGAACGGATCGCAGGTATGCGTTGCGTTGGCTAGGTGAGCTTGAGCGCGCGACGCGATGAAAACACTCGTGGATCGCTGCAAACGAGTGAGCGCGGATTTCTTAGTGTTATTGTTATAAGAATCCTTTTCACAGCATAAGGTCATCATCATTCATGAGTACGGTGTCTGCAGTCATCATCGTCAAAAACGAAGAGGCTCATCTCGCTCAATGTCTCAGCACCTTGCAGTGGGTGGACGAATTGATCGTGCTTGACTCGGGCAGTACAGATGCGACTTGTCGCATCGCGCAGTCTTTCAGTGCGCGGGTTGTACAAGCTGAGGATTGGCAAGGTTTTGGGATACAGCGTCAGCGCGCCCAAGCGTTGGCCCGTTGCGATTGGGTCTTGATGATCGACGCCGACGAGCGAGTCACACCTGCATTGAAAGCTTCGATTCAGGCACACATTCAGGGTGAACCTGCCATTGGCAGAATGTCACGCTTGAGTTGGTGTTTCGGGGGCTACATACGTCACTCGGGTTGGTATCCTGATCCGATTGACCGTCTCTATCCGAGAGAGGCTGCCCATTACAGCAGTGACCTGGTCCATGAAAAGCTCTTAAATCCCAATAGTCTGCCTGTTAAAAGACTGCATGGCGATTTACTGCACTATACCTACGACAGTATGCGGCACTACCTCGTGAAGTCTGCCCACTATGCCGAGCTGTGGGCTCAGGGACGTCAACAGAAGGGCAAAACAACTAGCCTTGGTGTTGCGTTTTTACACGGCGTCAGTTGTTTTGTTCGGATGTATGTACTGAAGGCAGGTTTTCTAGATGGACGTCCAGGTTTTTTGCTAGCGGTCTTGTCTGCGCACTCTACTTTTGTGAAGTATGCCGACTTATGGGTCAAGGGAACGACGCAACGCCAGGATGTGGATCAAAGCGCGTCAACCACGGGACATCCTCCAAGCGTATGAGCTCTTTACGCATATTGGTGATTCGTAATGACAAGCTCGGCGATTTCATGCTGGCTTGGCCTGCCTTGGCACTACTCAAGCGCTCTTTGCCCCAAAGTCATCTCAGTGTGCTGGTTCCTGCCTACACCCAATCTCTTGCAGAGATTTGTCCTTGGGTGGATCAAGTATTGTCTGACCCCAAAGACCTTGATCAAATGAACCGTCAACATTTTGATGCTGTCTTGACGTTATTTTCAACAGGAAGAATAGGGTGGCAGGTTTTTAAAGGCCGAATTCCCCTGCGATTTGCCCCTGCAACAAAGTGGGCTCAAATTTTTTATAACCACGCTGTGGTGCAACGACGCTCTCGTTCAGAAAAACCTGAGTTTATCTACAACCTTGAGCTAGCCTCGGCTTTAATCAAATATTTAGGAAAGCAAGAAGCTCAATCCCTGCCACCTTACTGGCCAATCGGTACAGAGGAAAAGGCAGGGTTGCGTCATGAACTGGCCACCAGGCTCGGACTCGATGTTGCCAGACCATGGTTTTTTTTGCATAGCGGCTCGGGTGGTTCGGCAAATAACCTGTCGCTTGAGCAATATGCACAACTTGTCATTTCAATGCATCAACAGTTGCAGCGAGAAGGGCGACACTTACCCCAATGGGTCTTGACGTGTGGTCCTGGTGAAGAAGCGAGTGTTGAGTCTTTACATCAGCGTATGCCAGACGATGTTGAAGCTGTCATCTATCGTTCAACGGATGGACTAGCCGCCTTTGCTAAAAGTATTGCGACTGCCCAGTTGATGGTAGCTGGATCGACGGGACCGCTGCATATTGCGGGAGCACTTGATGTTCCGACTGTCGGTTTTTTTCCTGCCAAACGTTCGGCAACCCCTCTGAGATGGCGCCCCTGTAATAGCGAAGCACGTACGCTTAGCTTTTGTCCAGAGTTGCATGGTGACGAGCTAACAAATATGGCGACG
Source organism: Burkholderiaceae bacterium (assembly GCA_044357955.1). Classification (GTDB taxonomy): domain Bacteria; phylum Pseudomonadota; class Gammaproteobacteria; order Burkholderiales; family Burkholderiaceae_B; genus Zwartia. The sequence continues at coordinate 2,688 of JBIKOQ010000345.1, forward strand.
ATAGATGTGAGTCTTTGTGCGCAGCGGATCGTGAGAGGGTTAAGTCAGCTTGGCGTGCAGTAGCAAGGAAACTGATGCACCCATTCCCCTCTTGGGTTGAAAGAAATCTCAGTCACATGATTTCATTAAATGGTTTAACAATACTTTCAATTCGAAAATCAAGATCGCTCAGATCTGTTTCTTTTTTGAAGTGAATGAGCGTATGTCTGTTGATTAAATT
>JBIKOQ010000346.1:0-2901 GCA_044357955.1 Burkholderiaceae bacterium
CAACAAGTGGCGTACAAACTATTCGTGTAATAACCGTGTAATTAAGAGATTAAATTAAAAGCAAGCTACAAGTGCTTGCTTTTAAAGGACTTTTGGCTCCCCGAGCTGGGCTCGAACCAGCGACCTGCGGATTAACAGTCCGTCGCTCTACCGACTGAGCTATCAGGGAACAGAGCAAAAGTATAGCATAAGAAAAAGGGCTTGCGCGAGCGTCTCACTTCCTTGGAGGCAGGCCCGTATGCTGCGTCAACATCCGTCCTGACCGGACGGGTTTAGTGGTCCGCCCTGCCCCTGCGGACTTCGCCGGCGCATTGGATTTCGCAGGTCGAACTGGCTGACCAGAGCGCACAGGCTGGGCATTTTTCACGCCCCGCGCACCGACAGCCTCGGTACTATTTTTGCGTCGAACGCTCGTATAGCTGCCATCCGTTTGCGGCTGATGAAAAGGGATCAGATGCTTTTTCCCATTACCAATCAAGTCAGCTCGCCCCATTGCCTTGAGTGCCTCGCGCAATAGCGGCCAATTGTTCGCGTCGTGATAACGCAAAAACGCTTTGTGCAAACGGCGGCGGCGATCGCCGCGTACGATATCGACCGTTTCGCTTTCGCGCGTCACGCGTCCAAGCGGATTGCGACCAGAGTGATACATCGCCGTGGCCGTGGCCATCGGACTGGGATAAAAAGTTTGAACTTGATCCGCACGGAAACCATGACTCTTGAGCCACAACGCCAGATGCATCATGTCTTCGTCGGCCGTTCCTGGATGTGCGGCAATAAAATACGGCACCAAAAACTGTTTTTTTCCGGCTTCAAGGCTGAACTTATCGAAAAGCTGTTTAAAGCGGTCGTAGCTACCAATCCCGGGCTTCATCATCTTGGACAATGGTCCCATCTCGGTATGCTCAGGTGCAATCTTGAGATAGCCACCAACATGGTGCGTCACGAGTTCTTTGATGTACTCGGGTGACTTGACCGCCAAGTCATAACGCAGCCCCGAACCAATCAGGATTTTCTTCACCCCTTTTACGGCGCGGGCCCGTCGGTACATATGAATCAAGGAGCTGTGATCTGTATTGAGGTTTTGGCACACATCGGGGTAGACACAGCTTGGCTTGCGACAGGCTGACTCGATCTCGGGGCTCTTGCAGCCGATGCGATACATATTGGCAGTCGGGCCACCCAAGTCAGAAATCACGCCCGTAAAGCCCGGTACCTTGTCGCGGATATCTTCGATTTCGCGAATGACGGAGTCTTCGCTGCGGCTTTGAATAATGCGACCCTCGTGCTCCGTAATCGAGCAAAACGTACATCCACCAAAACAACCGCGCATGATGTTGACACTAAAACGGATCATCTCCCAGGCCGGAATCTTGGTCGCCCCATCGTGACTACCATTCTCATCGGCATAAATGGGATGTGGACTCCGCGCATACGGCAAGTCAAACACTAAATCCATCTCAGCGGTCGTCAGCGGTATGGGTGGAGGCGTGATCCAAACGTCACGTGCGGTCCGGCCATCGCCATGTGCCTGCACAATCGCGCGCGCATTGCCGGGATTCGTTTCCAGATGCAACACACGGTTGGCATGGGCATAGAGCACAGGATCAGATTTCACCTGTTCGTAGGAGGGCAAGCGAATCACACTGCGATCCCGAGGCGGGACCTTGAGCTTACCTTTAACCTGAAGGGATGGATTGGGCTGAAAAAGGAGCGGCGACTCTGTTTTTCCACCCACTACGCCTTTTAAAGCCTTAGAGCCGTTGGCCCCAGTTTTAGCGTTGACCTCATCTGCCACCGCGCGCGCCTCGTCATTGCGTGCGCAGCTTTCGCCTTGCTCGAGGGCTTGCTCACTAATCATCAAGTAAGGATTGACATGGGCCTCTACTCTGCCCGGTGCATCCACACTCGTCGAATCAATCTCAAACCAGCCTTCGGGCGTTTCACGACGGACAAAAGCTGTTCCGCGCACATCGGTAATCTGTTGCACAGGTTCTTTGGCGGCCAGACGATGCGCGATTTCAACAACAGCACGTTCTGCATTGCCATACAGCAGCAAGTCGCACTTGCTGTCGACCACAACGGAGCGACGCACCTTGTCTGACCAATAGTCGTAATGCGCGATTCGCCGCAGCGAGCCCTCGATGCCACCCAAAATGATTGGCACATCTTTGTAGGCTTCTTTGCAACGCTGGGTATAGACAATGGCGGCACGGTCAGGGCGCTTGCCGCCCACATCACCAGCGGTATAGGCGTCATCACTGCGCATTTTGCGATCAGCCGTATAGCGGTTGATCATCGAGTCCATATTGCCCGCGGTCACGCCAAAAAACAGATTGGGCTTGCCGAGCGCTTTGAAGGGTTCGGCGCTTTGCCAGTCAGGCTGGGCAATGATACCGACTCGAAATCCCTGGTTTTCCAGCATCCGACCGATTACGGCCATGCCAAAGCTGGGATGGTCAACATAAGCGTCACCCGTGACGATGATAATGTCGCAACTGTCCCAGCCAAGCTGAGTCATCTCGTCGCGGCTCATCGGCAGAAAAGGGGCAACACCAAAGCGCGAGGCCCAGTACTTGCGGTAGCTGCTCAGGGGCTTTGCGTTGCGTGGAAATAGGGATACATCAGCGTAGGGAGTCATATCCCTACTATTATCCGGGTATTCCCCCGTATCAACAAGGTTCGCCTCAAGACTTATAGGGTCTTAAAAGGCCGCAAACCATCATTCAAAGCACTCAATCATGGGCGTCAAGAGCCTAAAGTCCGCTCTGATATAATTTTTTAACAGTGCCGATGTAGCTCAGTTGGTAGAGCAGCTCATTCGTAATGAGAAGGTCGACAGTTCGATTCCGTTCATCGGCACCATAAATAATAAACATGCGTTCAACAACATTCCTCAGAGTT